>CAUQLO010000005.1:0-53792 GCA_963518725.1 uncultured Veillonella sp.
AAAGTGAACCAAATTGGCACATTGACAGAAACATTCGATGCTATTGAAATGGCAAAACGTGCAGGCTATACGGCAGTTATCTCTCACCGCTCCGGTGAAACAGAAGATTCCACAATTGCCGATATCGCTGTAGCAGTGAACGCTGGTCAAATCAAAACTGGTGCCCCAGCTCGTTCCGAACGCGTAGCGAAATACAACCAATTACTTCGCATTGAAGACATGTTGTCAGAAACGGCGCAATACCGTGGTAGCGATGTGTTCTATAACATCAAACGATAAGAATATGTGAAAATGAAAAAGGACCCTGCGGGGTCCTTTTTGTATAAAACCTATATGTATTTTCCGTATACTGTAGGAAGTTCCTGTAAGAACAAACTATAATTAGGTGCTTGGCGTTGGTTCAATACGGCAAGAATATTAACAGTATGATATAATTCGTTGATACTATAATAAATATCATATTTTTCAAAAGAATAGATGTGATATACGTTTTTAGTATACTTAGGTATCTCTAGAATACGATATCGATGTGGTAGATATGACAAACTTTTTATAGCTTCATAAATTTTATTTGAAATATGTTTGGCAGTTTCTACTGAGAAAGATTCAGCCATATAACAATAGATATTTAATACATTGTATTCCGCAAATGATGAAAGTTGTACATCATAGGTTTCCATAATTATTCTCCTAGTAAAGTAGTGAAAAATTCTTTGGCAGAACGTCCGTGACCGTGGTTTGTTTCCTCGACGCCACGAGATAAAATCTCTTCTAATTCGGAAGGGCTGAAGTCAGCTGTACTAAGAGGCGGTGTATTTAATTTCAAATCAAAAGGTAGGCCTTTATGTAATATAATTTGTCGGTAAAATAAATCAATAGCGACAGCGCGACTAAGGCCAAGGTCTTCTAAAATAGCTTCAGCATGTTGTTTCACATTTTCATTAATTCGAACATTAACACTAGCAGATTTCATGATAATCTCCTTTCTGTTTAATATATTAACTAAATTATAAACTACTGTAGTGCAATATGCAATACAAACTTACAAAATAAATTAGTAACGGTAGGTTATTTTTGTGATATAATAGAAAGGATTAATGCTGAATGCATTCTATAGAATTATAAGTAAAGGTAACAGGATTAGGAAAGGAGGAGTAGGGTGTACAACAATTTTGAAGTGATTGGCGCATTTGCTTTGTATCTAGGCCTCATGATGTACATCGGGGTATATTATTACCGCAAGTCTAATAGCTTAGACGACTATATTTTAGGAGGTCGCCAGCTAGGCCCTTGGATCACGTCCATGAGCGCAGAAGCCTCTGACATGAGTGGATGGATGTTGATGGGTTTACCTGGATTTGCCTACTCAACAGGGATATCGGCGTTATGGATTGCCATCGGTTTAGCCTTGGGAACGTGGCTGAACTGGGTGTTCGTATCGAAACGATTGCGTAATTACACAGAGGTAGCGAATAATAGTTTGACCATACCGGATTATTTGAAAAACCGTTTTCATGATACATCAAGAATTGTGCCGGTGGTGTCCGCTATCTTCATCGTTATTTTCTTCTTAATTTACACATCTTCTGGATTCGTGGCAGGTGGTAAATTATTTAATACGATCTTTGGATTGGATTACATGACATCCCTCTTTATTACAGCGGGGGTAGTTATTTTCTACACTTTCTTAGGTGGTTTCTTAGCCGTAAGTTGGACAGACTGTATTCAAGGGATGATGATGTTCTTCGCCATCTTGTTAGTACCGGTGACGGCAGCTATGTATTTAGGTGGTCCTGTTGAAACGGCTCAACTAATTGCTACGGAGTTCCCTGCAGGCTTGTCCATTTGGGGCCCGGAACAAGATACTTTCACCTTGGTGGTAGGTATCATTTCTAGTTTAGGATGGGGCCTTGGTTACTTTGGTCAACCCCATATCTTAGTGCGTTTCATGGCGATTTCCGATGCGAAAGAATTGAAAAAAGCTACGAACATTGCCATGATTTGGGTTGTGATCTCCTTGTTGGCTGCGGTGGGAGTAGGTCTTGTTGGTAAAGTGTACTTAACAACACCTCTAGTCGATGCTGATGCAGAAACAGTATTCCTTGTGATGAGTGAGCATTTATTTAACCCATTTGTGGCAGGCTTAATTTGGTCCGCTGTATTGGCAGCGATCATGAGTACAGCCTCTGCGCAATTGTTAGTAACTGCCTCTTCTGTGTCGCAAGACTTGTACCGCAATGTGTTTGCTCGTGATGCAGGAGACCGTGAGCTTGTAATGGTAAGCCGTGCAACGGTATTGATTGTGTCTGCTATTGCCATCGTGATGGCAGTGAACCCACAAAGCTACATCTTGACGATGGTAGCCTATGCATGGGCAGGGTTCGGCGCTGCCTTTGGTCCAGCTATCTTGATCTCTTTGACTTGGAAACGGATGACTCTGAAAGGTTGTATCGCGGGTATCTTGGTAGGTGGCATTACCGTTCTTGTGTGGAAACAATTCGGTTGGTTCGGCTTGTATGAAATCGTACCAGGTTTCATCTTATCTGCCATTGCTATCTTCGTGGTTAGCTTGTTAGACCATGAGCCAAGTAAAGAAATCCAAGCGGAGTTCGATGCATCAGAACGCATGCATATTTTATAATGATATACACATAGTAAACGAAATGTTGGGGCTATTCCTTCGGGAGTAGTGCCAACATTTTTTTATAAATGTATAGGACTAAGTATCAATACGTATTGTATAAAGAGCGTAATGGCATGGTAATAGTAATATTAGTATGGAATGTAACTTAGTAGAGGTGGACTGTCATGACAAATGACTAGGGAAAAGATAGGATAGTTATAGCGCAAACGGTTTATACTGTCCCATAAAAATGATATAATTAATAGATACAATTAGTTGAATACGTGCGTTAGAAAGGAGGAAAGACATATGGATGCTAGAGCGTTACGAGCATTGCAACATTTTTATGGATACACTAGTTTCCGGCCAGCTCAAGAGGTACCGGTTACGGCGCTATTAGAGAACCAAGATATATTGGGTATCATGCCGACGGGAGCAGGCAAATCGATTTGTTTTCAGATTCCTGCCATGTTGAAAGCGGGTATTACCATAGTTTTTTCTCCTTTGATCTCCTTGATGCAAGATCAGGTGGACACTCTGAAAGAGCAAGGTATGCCTGCAGCGTATATGAATAGTACTCTTAGCCGAGAGGAACAAAATAAAATACTCTATTTCTTGCGTGAAGGACGTATTAAGTTGTTGTACTTGGCGCCAGAAAAATTGGCGTCGGAAGGATTTTGCAACTTTCTAAGAGAATTGCCAATCAGTCAAGTTATCATCGACGAAGCCCATTGTGTATCCCAATGGGGCCACGATTTTAGACCTTCTTTCACAGCTATTGGGCCTTTTATTAATAGTTTACCTCATCGACCTGTGGTGGGGGCTTTCACAGCGAGTGCTACGGAAGAGGTAGAGCGAGATATGAAGCAACTCTTGGGGCTAGAACAGGCTCGTGTTCACATTACGGGGTTCGATCGGCCGAACTTGGCGTTCACCGTCATCCATGAGAGTAAACGCATGGAGTACGTGCGCGACTATGTGCGCAACAATCCCAACGATGTGGGCATTATCTATTGCGCCACTCGGGCCAATGTGGAAAAGGTGTACCGTGAGCTGTTGCGTTATGGTGTGAAAGCAGGCTATTACCACGGTGGGTTGTCTGATGAAGAGCGGAAGTACCAGCAGAATCGCTATGCTTTCGATGAGGTGCAGGTCATGGTAGCCACCAATGCATTCGGCATGGGCATTGATAAAAGCAATGTGCGCTATGTCATCCATTACCAGATGCCTCGCAACATGGAAAGCTATTACCAAGAGGCAGGGCGTGCGGGCCGTGATGGGGCACCAGCGGATTGTATTTTGCTTTATAATGGGCAAGATGTGGCAGTACACCAGTACATTTTAAGTCAAAGTGATTTGCCACCTGAACGGCAACGCATAGAGCGCAACATGTTGCAAGCGATGATTGATTATTGTCATACGCCTATGTGTTTGCGCAAGTTCATGCTGTCCTATTTCGGAGAGCAAGTGCCTTGGGATCAATGTCACCATTGCAGTACTTGTGATGAACCACGGGTTTCTGTGGACGTGACAAGAGAGGCTGTAGCCGTATTGCAAACGATTTGGAATACAGAAGAACGATACGGTGTGACTATGATTACAGATATTGTGTGTGGCAATCGGACGGAGCGTATTGAGAAGTTCCGGTTGCACCGATTACCCGTATTTGGTCAGCTAAACCGGTGGGCAGATAAAGATGTGAAGGGCTTTATTAAGCGATTAATCGCTATGGGATTCCTCATGTCATCCGGAGGGCAATACCCGATTCTGTCGCTGACGAAACAGGGTCATGACGTGCTTGCTGGGCGACTTCCAGTGAAAGACGTGCCTATCGAGGTAGGAGAACATCGACCACTTCAAAAACGAGGTAAGTCCAGTGTTCCTGGTTTAGTGAAAGCCACGAAAGATACGTCCTTGTTTGAAGCATTACGGGTGCACCGATTGGCACTTTCAAAAACAGAAGGAATCAAGCCGTTCATGATTTTCTCGGATGCTACCTTATTGGATATGGTGGCAAAAGAACCATTGACCTTAGGGGATATGGCGAATGTGAAAGGCGTAGGAGATATGAAACTGCGCAAATACGGTAATGAATTTTTGAAGGTCATCGCCGAGTTCAAGGGCAGAATGTAGATGTCAGTGTAGACAGCTATATACATATGAACTGAAGCGTGTTACATAGATGTAAAGATAGATATACATAGAAATACAGATAGATATACATGCAGCAACAGATATTGATATAGGTGTAAATAGAAATACAGATATAAATATTAATATAGGATAAAGAAGTTTTGTATCTAAGGAGGCATAGATGAGTGCAGCAGATACGCAATATTTGCGGATTATAGAAGATATTTTAGACCACGGGTATTATGCCAACAATCGCACAGGCATTGCGACGTATAAATTACCGCATCAAGTGATGCAATTTAATTTAGCGGAGGAATTTCCCATTTTGACAACGAAATTTGTGGCTTTTAAAACAGCTATCAAAGAATTGCTCTGGATTTGGCAAATGCAATCTAATGATGTGCGCCAATTACAGGCCATGAATGTGAAAGTCTGGGATGAATGGATGCGAGAAGATGGCACCATTGGTAAGGCCTATGGGTACCAAATTGCAAAGTATAAGCAATTGGATACGTTACTAGATATGTTGCAAAAGGACCCGCAAAGCCGTCGCATGATTGTGACTTTGTGGAATATTGAAGATTTGCCAGATATGGCATTGCAACCATGTGCGTACGAAACATTATGGGATGTCACGGATGGTCGCCTTAATTGCATGCTTGTCCAACGCAGTGGAGACATGGGATTAGGGGTGCCTTTCAATACGGCACAGTATGCAGCCTTGGTGCATATGATCGCTCATGTGTCTGGATTGCAACCAGGTCTGTTTACGCATGTTATCAACAATGCTCATATTTATGAGAACCATGTAGAAGCATTGCGTACCCAATTAGAGCGAAAACAGGAAGCCTTAGAGGCTCCTGTGTTACGATTGAACCAGGATATTAAAAATTTCTACGATTTCAAACCAGAAGATATTACCCTAGATGGCTATGAGCATTTAGGAAAACTGTCTATGACAGTCGCTGTGTAATGTATGTGTAACAGTACATGGTGAAATCTAGTTTTGAATCTATCCTGGTATATATGCTGATATATAGGTGGATTGATGGAGAATTAACAAGATACAGGAGTAGTATATGTTAGCAATGATTGTAGCAGTGGCTGCGAATGGCGTCATAGGCAAAGATAATCAATTGATTTGGCGCATTCCAGAAGATTTAAAATATTTTAAAGCGCGCACGATGGGGCACGTCATCATTATGGGGCGTAAGACATTAGAGTCTTTGCCGTTTCTGTTGCCGAATCGGGAACATTGGGTGATTACGTCGCAATTGGACTATATACCACCCTATGCAGGAGTGAAAGTCTTTCACAGTCCAGAGGAAGCGGTATCAGCAGCGAAGGATGTAGACTTGGCATACTGCATTGGAGGCGCTCAAGTGTATGCTAGCATGGCACCCTATGCAGATCGTTTGTATGTGACGGAGCTGCAGGAAACTTTCACAGGAGATGTGACGTTTATGGAGCATAGAAAACCGGAATGGATCGAGATTGAGCGCATACCGGGACAGGGGCAAGATACATTAGCCTACGATTTTGTAACCTATGAAAGGCGGAAATAGAATGGAAATACATGTAGTGATAGCCCAAGAATTGGGAGTTAAACCGCATCAAGTAGAGGCAGCCATCACATTATTAGATGAAGGGAATACGGTGCCTTTTATTGCACGGTATCGAAAAGAAGTTACGGAAGAATTAAAAGATGAACAATTGCGTGACATCGAAGAGCGTACGAAATATTTGCGTAATTTGTTACAACGAAAAGAAGAGGTAACGAAGTCCATCGAGGAACAGGGGAAATTGACGGACGAATTGTCTGCAGCGATTGCGAAAGCTATGAAATTGCAAGAGCTGGAAGACTTGTATTTGCCGTTCCGTCCGAAGAAACGCACTCGTGCGTCCATGGCGAGAGACAGAGGTTTGGAGCCTTTGTCACAGGCCTTCTTCACGATGAAAACGGAAGAGGAGTTACGCCAAGTAGCTGCAGAGTATATTACCGAAGAAGTGCCAACAGTGGACGATGCCTTACAAGGGGCCATGGATATTGTGGCAGAAGATGTGAGCGAACGAGCAGATATTCGTCAATACTTGCGCAAAGCCATGTGGGAAACAGGGCATATGAAAACGGAACTTGTAGGCGAAGAAGAAGTCAATCAGGGATTCTTGCAATATAATGAAGAATACAATGAACCGATTCGTCAAGTGCCTTCCCATCGTGTATTAGCCATGAATCGTGGAGAAACACTAGGGGCCTTAAAAGTTGGATTTGTCGTGCCCGATGATACCTTTGTGCACTACATGTTTGACGTAATAGAAGGAAATCAAAATCTGGAGCATTGTTTTGTGCGCAATGCCATCGTAGATTCCTATAAACGATTGATTTATCCTTCTATGGAGAGGGAAACTCGCAACACTATGACAGAGCAAGCGGAAGAGCAAGCTATTAAAGTGTTTGGTACGAACTTGCGCAATCTATTGTTGCAAGCTCCTTTATCAGGTCATGTCATCATGGGATTGGACCCAGGGTATCGCACAGGTTGTAAAATGGCGATCATCGACCGGGAAGGGAATGTCCTTGATTACGGGGCATACTATCTCACAACGAGTGATAAAGCAGCAGACCGGGCGAAACAAGAATTGGCGAAGAAAATTCGCCAATATGGTGTCACTTTGATTTCTATCGGCAATGGTACAGCATCTTATGAAACGGAACAATTTGCGTCTGCTATGATTGCTGAGGAAGGCTTAGATTGCCACTATATTATCACCAACGAAGCGGGGGCCTCTGTGTATTCGGCGTCTAAATTGGCTATTGAAGAATTGCCAGACCTCGATGTATCTATCCGTGGTGCCGTCTCGATTGCCCGTCGTGTGCAAGATCCATTGGCGGAATCCGTGAAAATTGATCCGAAATCGATTGGTGTAGGCCAATACCAACATGATGTGAATCAAAAGCAATTGGGCGCGACCTTGGATCAAGTGGTAGAAACTGTGGTGAACCATGTAGGGGTAGAACTCAATACGGCATCGCCTGCGATTTTGAAACATGTAGCAGGTATTTCCAATACAGTGGCGAATAATATCATTGCGTACCGCAAGGAACATGGGGCTTTCACAAATCGTAAACAATTGTTGAAAGTAGCCCGATTAGGTCCAGCTGCGTTTACGCAATGCGCAGGTTTCTTGCGCATTGGCAAAGGGGAGAACCCATTAGATGCGACACCAGTCCATCCTGAGTCCTATGAAATCGCGCAAGGTGTGTTGGCACAATTGGGCATGTCCCTAGAAGATTTGCGCAATAAAGAGACGTTAGCCAAAGCGAAAGAAAAGTTGCAAGCTGTCGATGTAGAAATCTTGGCAAACCAATTAGAAGCAGGGGTACCGACAGTGCGAGATATTGTGGAAGCTTTGCAAAAACCAGGTCGAGATCCACGGGAAGATTTACCAGCCCCAATGACTCGTAAACAAATTATGAGCTTGGAAGATATTCAAGTGGGCACAGTGGTGAAAGGAACCGTCCACAATGTGGTGGACTTTGGGGCCTTTGTAGACTTTGGTGTAAAAATCAATGGCTTATTGCATAAAAGTGAGTTCTGTGGACGCCAAGAACATCCATCGGATGTGTTGGCAGTAGGGGATATTATCGAAGTAGAGATTATCTCCGTTGATGCGAAACGAAACCGCATTGGTTTATCTATGAAACGAGAGAAACCAAAGCATACAAACCGCCCAGTACGTCAACGTGGTGGTGGTGGTAACTCGCCTCGAGATAAGCAGCATAAGGACGATAGAAAACAGAATAGATATAAAAAAGATAACTCAGGAACTGCACAAGTTGGAGTAAGAAAACCGCATCGAGATACACATAAAGGAAACGGTGGCAAGCGACAAGAGAAAGACCAAGACTTAGGTGCTTTATTACAACAATGGGCAGACCGAGGAGGACGTAAGCGATGATCTATATCATAAGCATCCTAACCTTTTTGTTTGACCAACTTACAAAATGGTATGTACAACAACACTTCCGGTTAGGCGAGTCTGTGCCAGTGATACCCGATGTATTTCACTGGACCTACATTGTGAACCATGGGGCTGCCTTTGGGATGTTGATGCATCAACGTTGGATTCTGCTATTGGTGGTGGTACTTTTGCTAACCGCTATGTACATAGGTCGCAAAAAATTAGCTACGGCGCCGGTCTATGCTCGCATTGGTACGGGCACTCTTTTAGGCGGGGCTTTGGGCAATGCTTGGGACCGTCTGTACTTAGGTGGCGTGGTAGACTTCTTTGACTTTCGAGTGTGGCCCATCTTCAACATTGCGGACATCGCCATTTGTATCGGTGTGCCCTTGTTGATTCTATATTTTTGGTCCTGTGAAGGTAAGCATACATGAGGTAAATGATGGAAACGAAACAATATATAGTGGACGCTCAGGATGAAGGCACGCGATTAGACGTGTACCTTACTAAAGAGCTAGGTCAATCACGTAGTTATGTGCAATCCTTGGTGAAAGACGGTCATGTACAAGTGAATGGCAAAACAGGTAAATCGAATTTGAAACTTTCACAGGGGAGCGATATCCTTGTGACGATTCCAGAAGTGCACGAGGTGGAGGTAGAACCAGAAGATATTCCACTGGACATTCTCTTCGAAGATTCCCATATGATCGTGGTGAACAAAGCTCGTGGCATGGTGGTCCACCCAGCGGTGGGGAACCATTCGGGTACCTTGGTGAATGCACTCCTCTTTCACTGCAAAGATTTGTCCGGCATCAACGGGGAAATTCGTCCAGGCATTGTGCACCGCCTAGATAAAGATACATCAGGTGTTATGATGGCAGCAAAACATGATGAATCCCATTTAGGATTGGCGGAGCAAGTCAAGGAGCATAGTGCAACGAGAACCTATTATGCGTTGGTGCAAGGCAATATTGCAGAAGAAAAAGGGACGATTAAAGCGCCTATCGGTCGCCATCCTAAGGATCGTATGAAAATGGCAGTAGTCTTTGAAAATAGCAAAGATGCTGTGACCCATTTCCGAGTACTAGAGCGGTATGGAAAACATACACTTATAGAATGTCAGTTAGAAACAGGTAGAACCCACCAAATTCGGGTGCACTTAGCCTATATTGGACATCCTGTGGTAAACGATCCATTCTATGGATTCCGCAAAATGGACTTCCCTATTGTGGGGCAAGCCTTGCATTCTAAAACATTGACAGTAAAGCATCCGATAACGGGAGAGGTGCTACACTTTGAAGCACCATTACCAGCTGATTTCTTGGCATGTATTGACTATGCGAAAGAGCATAATCGATAAGGAGGACCTATGGGAGAGCGCATTTTAATTGATGAAGCAGGTATGATGCGGGCCATTCGCCGCATTGGGCATGAAATTTTAGAACGAAATAAAGGTCTATCGAATGCACTGATCATTGGCATTGAGCGCCGTGGCGTCTATCTGGCGAAACGATTACAAGCGCAGATTGAAGCTATCGAAGGGATTCAAGTGGATGTGGCGACTATGGACGTATCTTTGTATCGTGATGATCGAGGGAATCAACCGAAGGAAGGTTCTCCTTTCACAATGGATACAACCGGTAAAATTGTCATCTTAGTAGATGATGTCCTTTTCACGGGGCGCACCATTCGCTCCGCCTTGAATGCATTGATGGAAGCGGGCAGGCCTAGCGCGATTCAACTGGCTGTATTGGTGGACCGAGGTCATCGGGAACTGCCGATACGGGCGGACTATGTGGGGAAAAATATTCCTACGTCCCATCTAGAAACAGTGAAAGTACATGTTCACGAAGTCGATGGTGACGATAGTGTAGTTATTTTTTAGAAAGATGAGGAACGACCTATGCATGGTATGGGAACCATCATCAATGTGGTGTTGATTATTTGCGGAAGCCTACTAGGCTTATTCATTCGACATCGCATGAAAGAAAATTTGAAAGAAACACTTATGATGGTGTGCGGTATCATTATTTTGTTGTTGGGCATGAGCGGCACTATGCAATATATGTTGGTCATTGTCAGCGACAGTTTGCATACGACAGGACCTATGATGATGATTATCTCCATGGTCTTGGGTGCTATCATAGGGGAAATAATCGATTTTGATCGTCGCATTACAGCCATTGGAGAATGGTTAAAGTTAAAAACAGGCAATAGCCGTGATCCACAGTTTACGAATGCTTTCATTACCGCATCCATGACGTTTACCGTAGGCGCCATGGGGGTCATTGGATCCATCCAAGATGGTTTGACTGGTGATTACAGCACGATGGTGGTAAAAAGTATTCTAGACGGCATTATCGTTATGGTTATGGCATCGTCTATGGGAAAAGGGGCGCTGTTCTCCTTTTTACCGGTCGGAATTACCCAAGGAATCATTACTGGCTTAGCACACTTGGCGGCGCCACTCATGACACCGGAGGCTATCGATAATCTATCCTACGTGGGATCTATTTTGATTTTTTGCGTAGGCATCAACGTATTATGGCCGAATAAAATTCGAGTGGCGAACTTGCTGCCGGCTATCTTTATTGCAATGCTCCTGACATTTTTGCCGATTACACTATAATGTATGATGATTACTATGGCAGAAGAAAGTTGATTACATCATTTCATGAGGTATAGTAGATATGCATGTATGATAGGAGCTGCAATAAAATAGCCCACAAATAAAACAGAGGAAAGTTGATCAAAAAGTATCAACGTTCCTCTGTTTTTTAACTATCGGGACTTTTGTAAAACAAACACTGAAGGATAGTATATACTACGGTTATACCGAGATGAGCCATTGATTGAAAGAGAAAATTCCATATCTCGGAGGCATAGTTTGTATGTATTGTAAAAGGAGGTGAAATATATGCCATTGTTGTTTTTAGCGGCGCCCGCTGTGGGAACAGCCCTAGAAATGTTTGCTACTGGTTTGGTGGCAGGGGTCGTGTTATGTGACTCAGCAGTACGCGTGTTAGCGGAGTAATGCTGGAGTCATACGACTCAAGTAGTGATAGATAAAAAAAGGAGGTGAGAATATGGCTTACGGCGCAGGTGTATTTGTAGGCGTAATGCTAACACTATATCGTGTACTACGCGATTAGTGCATAGGAAAACATAGAATCCGCATCTAGCATAGCTAGAGATAGCGGATTTTTTTGTGATGAAGTACAATGATTTTCAGCATACAATTATGGTAAAATAAAATTATAGATACGAAAGTGGATAATAACCGTTCGATAAAAATACTAGTTATTTAACTGGCAATTAGAAATTGAACGCTTAAATATATTATTAGTTCTCCAAAGTTGATAGAGCCATAAGAAAAAAGCGATAGAAGAGGTGTTAGTAGTGAATCAAGCGAGTAAGAAGCAAAACAATGTGGAAGATAAGCGTATGAAGGAATTAAAGACAGTGCGCAAGATGATAGAAATTTACTGCAAAGGGCAGCACCGACGGAAGTCCGGTGACCTTTGTGAAAGTTGTGCAGAGTTGATGCACTATGCAGAAGCACGGGTGGAACGGTGCCCGCATATGGAAGAAAAAACTTTTTGCGCCATGTGTAAGACACATTGCTATGCACCTGCCTATCGGGAACGCATTAAAGAAGTTATGCGCTATAGTGGCCCTCGTATGTTGTGGATACACCCGATTATGACGATACGACACATATTGTTAGGTAAAGGTCTATTGAAATAATATGTGATATAAATTACAATGAATTAAAAATCAAGTAAAAACCTTTACACTATATCGAAAATCATAGTATAATGAACATAGACAAAAGAGCGCCCATCATAGGTAGCTCTTTTTTTACTGTAGGAGGCACGAATTTCGTGAGGGAAACTCCTAAGCGTATATTGGGTATAGTTAAAGGGCGTATAACATGAAATTAAAAATCGTAGGATTACTAGTCTTGCTGGTTATTTCACTCGTAGTGGCTCCTCAATTTGGGGCTTCGTTTATACCGGTGTGGGATATGTACCAGGCGTTTACGAGTCCAGTGCCAACAGATGAAATGAAAATGTTGAGCACCATTGTGCAAGATATTCGATTGCCACGGTTGTTATATTCGGTACTGACAGGGATTGGATTATCCCTAGTAGGGGTATTGATGCAGACGGTGACTCGAAATGCACTAGCCGATCCCTATGTACTAGGTGTCTCGTCAGGGGCTAGTACAGGAGCAGTCTTTGCCATCATCATGGGAGGCTTACCATTCTTGGCATCCTATAATGTGCCATTCTTTGCGGCATTAGGAGCAGGTATTTCTATCTTGCTTGTGCTACTCTGTGTAGGGCGCAGCCAAAGTCCAGTGAAATTAATCTTAATCGGCATGGGCATGACGGGTATTTTCTCATCCATTACGATGATGATCATTTATGGAGCGAAGCATGAAGCACAAGTGCGAAGTGCTATGTTCTGGTTACTCGGTAGTTTTGCAGGCATCCAGTGGAGAGATTTACCATTAACAGCCATCATTATTGGATTGTTAATGCTATACATGTATATGTATAAACAGGATTTTGACGTCCTTTTGTTAGGACAACAGGAAGCAAAACAAATGGGCTTATCTGTGAAATCCTTACAATTATCTATGGTCATCGTATCCTCAGTGGCCATTGCTACCTTGGTGGCAAAGGTGGGCGTTGTGGGCTTTATGGGCCTTATTATTCCGCACTTGGCGCGCATGGTAGGGGGACCTAAACATGGACGATTACTTATTTTTGCACCACTCATTGGCAGTATTGTGATGATATGGGCGGATGTACTTTCACGGGCTATGTATAGCCCTGAGGAAATTCCTATCGGCGTATTGACGTCCTTACTAGGGGCACCGCTATTTATTTGGATTATCATGACGAGATACCGCCATCAGGGGTAGAAAGTAGGGACTATGTACGAGGTAAATTCATTGTCCTTTTCCTATGGAAAGCGACAAATTTTAGATGATGTAACGCTCACATTTCCAACGCGTAAAATGACGGCTATTATTGGGCCTAATGGGTGTGGTAAATCTACACTTCTTGGACATTTGAGCCAATTGCACCCCACCGATACGATTACATTGGATGGTGTGCCTTTACAAACTATTGATGGGCCCACCTTTTCACGGAAGGTGGCTGTGCTAGCACAAATGCATGATGCCATGATTGATGACTTTTTAGTGAAAGATATTGTCCTCATGGGACGATATCCTTATAAAAGTCATTTTGGAAATTATACAGCGGAAGACGTTGCCATTGCCCAGTCCTATATGGATCAAGTGGGTGTATCCCATTTGGCAGAAGAAGAAATGGGACATTTGTCGGGCGGTGAACGGCAACGGGTATTCATTGCAAAAGCATTGACACAACAAACAGAGGTATTACTGTTAGATGAACCAACGAATCATCTAGACATGAAATACAAGGTAGCGCTCATGAAAGAATTGCAAAACTTTTCGGGTACAAGTATTGTGGTTCTCCATGACCTGAATCTAGCAGCACGCTATTGCGATCACATCGTATTGATGAAAGATGGCAAAGTGTTGCAAACGGGAACGCCTCAAGAGGTATTGACACCGGAGTTGCTAGAGCCTATTTTTGAAGTGCCATTCCATGTGTCGATGGAAAATGGCGTGTATCATTTATATTACTAATCGTAGTAAGAAAGGGAAGATTATGTTAAGTAATTGGAAAAAATCTAAAGGCTTTGTATTAACAGCTTTAGTATGTGGCGCTTTGGCTGTGGCAGGCTGTGGTTCTGAAAAAGAACAAGCGAAAACTGGTACAGAAGTAACTTGGAGCCAAACATTTGAAGGTAAACAAACAGAATTTGCTGTAAAACAAGCGCCTACACATGCAGTATCCATGTCTCAATTTACAACAGAAATGATGTTACAATTAGGCTTGGAAGATAAAATGGCAGGTACAGCTTTCCAAGAGGAAGAAATTTATCCACCATTACAAGAAGCCTATGGCAAAGTAAAAGTATTGTCTGACAAATGGCCTTCTTATGAAGTATTCATGTCTGCAAAACCTGACTTCGCCACAGGTTGGGAAGATTCTTTCAGTAAAGAAGGTATCCCTGCAGATAAAATGATTGCTCAAAAAGTAAATATCTGGATTCCAGAATCTGTATTATCCACACAAGCTGATTTAGAAACTAACTTCAAAGATATGATTAAATTGGGCGAAATCTTCGGTGTGAAAGCAAAAGCAGAAGAGTGGGTAAAAGGCCAACGTGCAATCTTAGAAAAAGTACAAGCGAAATTGAAAGACCTCCCACACAAACGTGTATTCGTTTACGACTCTCAAGATGGTCAGCCGTTCACAGTGTTTGAAGGTTACACAACGAATGTATTGCGTTTAATCGGTGCTGATAACGTAATGAGCGGTTTAGGTGTAGACAAAACTTGGGCAAAAGGTTCTTGGGAAACAGTAGTACAACAAAATCCTGATTATATCATCATTCCTGATTATGGTAACTCCATCCGCAACGATGATGATTTCCAAGCAAAAGTAGCTAAAATTAAAGCTGACCCTCAATTACAAACAATTAAAGCGGTACAAGAAAATCATTTTATCCGTGTAAAATTATCTGAAATTACACCAGGTGTTCGTACAGTAGAAGCGTTGAAACGTTTAGCTGAAGAAATCCATGGTATCCATATCGACTAATTAGTTAGTCTGAAATCTACTAAAAGCCGTCACAGCTGTGGCGGCTTTCATGTTCTGGGATCTAGTAGGTAGGAATTTTATGATTTGTGTCGAATACTTATAAGGTATAGCCTGTTTGTAAATGAGGCAAATTGTACATTATTTGTAAGTTAGAAGTTGTATAAGGAGGAGATACTATGCTAGTATATACAACACAAATGCCAATATCGAGAAGCTGTAAGGAGAAAGAGTTCGTACAGTTGGTCATCGATTGGATTCATTCAGATCAAGTACAAATGATATGTCGTCACATATGGGGAAAGGATGCCCCTATATTGGAAGATATTGTGTGGGATGGAACGTCGAATCATATTGTGCTAGGCAATGAAGCGTTGAGTTTGACTATCCAACGGGCGAACCGTGTGATTGCTGCGCGTTCAGCAGTTATGATACAAGTGGGTAAATATATGCTGGATTTCGTCTATTCACTGGGGGACCATTATTTGACCATGTCTGTCCACGGGGAAGGGCAACCCATTGATGGAGAGCATTTTTTGCCAGTTTTAGCAAGAAGCTTTGCCTCTTGGATCATCGAGATGAATGTAGGTGGCTATGATAATAATCTGCGCATTGCTTGTACACCAAGACGAGTGGATAACCCTGCACGGCATATACAAAAGTTACTAGATGGTGATAGTGAAAGTAGAATGCCCATTGCGTTGGTGACGCTTTCAAAATCAGGAGAAGCACCATTAGATGTGGCAGATTTGGCACTTTCAGCAGTGGGATTAGCCCATGTATTTATGGTGCCTAGTGACGATGGAAAAATCAATGATAGTCTATCTCGTTGGGGCGGTAACAAAGACCGGATGGCACATATTATTATATTTTTCCCTACCGATGTATATGGACAAAAGGAACCGGTGTGGATTCCTATTGATAAACATGGACATAAAGCAATTGAGGCCTGCATACAAGCCTTACAGGACAACTCCAAGATGCGTCCCATGGAATCCTTGCAGACATGGGATGGGGTGACCATTGCTTTATTACAAGAGCAAATGAAAGCATTGCAAAGTCCCACCGCATTCAGTCAATCGGTTGCGCTTGGTAGTGCGCAGTTCAGCAAGTCGGAAACCATTGTGGAAGAGGAGCCAGTTCATGAAGAAGAGGACCTTTATACAGAGGGTGACATAGAGGATTGCGACCTAGATGGGGAAGAAGTAGAGTCTGATAGTATGCCGGTGGAATCCATGTCGGGAGAATGCGGAGAAATGCTGGTGCAATCTATGAAAGAAGGCACAAAAGCAGGCGTATTTGATGTTATGCGTATGACGCAAATCGAGGCGGGTATGACCTTGATGCGCTTACTCCATTTCCATCATAAAGATGTGCATGAACGATTATTTTCTACGAATCCAGTCCGCAAAAAATCTGTGCTTCGTGAGATGAAACCGAAAAAAGTAGGCTACTTTACAATGCTAGAAAAACTAGAAGAGCTCATGAAACGATTGAGCATCATTTGGGTTCGCAAAGAAGCCTATGATCTAGTAGATGGAGAGTTAGTGCCACTACGAGCGATCCGAAGTGAAGACCATATATTACCGTGGGATATTGAAGTTATTGAACGTCCAGATACCATAGAAAATCCATCGATTTTTGCCCTAGCAGAAGCCCTAGAGGCGAGTGGTTCTATGAATGTATATACTACCTATGCTAGAGGGGTAGCAGTTCTAGTAGCTCATGAAGAGCGAATGGCAGAAGAAGAGGCGAAGCAACAACGAGAAGAGGAAGAACGGTTAGAACAACAGCGTTTAGAAGAGGAACGTAAAGCCGAGCTGCAACGACAACGAGCAGAAGAATTGCGAAAAGCCCAAGAAGCGGAAGAAGAAAAAGCCTATGAACTTTCACCAGAAGAAATCAAAGCACTAGTGGCAAAAGTGAAAGAGTTAGAAGAGGACAATGAGGCCTTGCGCGAGGCATACACCGCATTGGAAGATAAAAATGAGGCGTTGCTAGCAGAAAATAATTCCTTGCACAAGGAGAACAAACAGTTACATATCGACTATGATCGGTTGTTAGAAGAGTTGGATGGTCATACGGATCCAGATGCGCCAGACACAGTACAAACACCGCATGGCGTGGCGTACACAGATGAGCAAGGCAACTTATATATGTCGAAAGTGGGACGCTTATTCGATGGTGACGACAGCGATGAGGATATGCCAGAAGGAGACTTCATCTTGCTTCGTGGGGAAGAAAAAGACCTGTATCCGCATGAAGTGCGTGATTTAGTGTTAGATATGTTGGCAGATTATAAGAAACTATGTGCTCCTAATTCTCGCCGTGAGCATGTCATTCAAGATTTGTTAGAGGCAAACCATTTTAAAAATTCTATTCGCAAACGCCGTGAAGAGTTGAAGAATAAAATTCGCACTTATCGTAAGATGGACTCTAGTTTCGAATCCTATTTGCGTAGCATCGGATTCCAAGTGACTGGAAAAGGGAAACATTATAAATGGACCTATTTTGATGACCCACGGTATGTGATTACCGCAGGCAAGACTATCAGCGATGGTTGGTGTGCAGGGTTGAATATTTACTCTGTCATTGAACGATTGATGTTGTAGTCCCTAGGTGTTGCCTAGAGAAAGCCTATAAAAAGTATATAAAAAGAGGAAAGTTGATTCGCATCAGCTTTCCTCTTTTTGTTGGGAGTTGTTTTGTAACAGCTCCTGTTAGTTAGAAGGATCTATTTTGAAGTACTTTGTTATTTGTTGCCCCCTTCTTGTAAGGCTTGTAAATAACCTTTGACAGGGTTGATATCGTTTTTACTGCATTGTAAGAAATGAGCTAGGATACATTGCAGCGTTTCTTCGGAATAAGATTGTAATTCACCAGTCATGTATGTTTCCACAGATGTATGGGTCATGGAATTATCCTTGGATTGAATCGGTCTATGATGTGTATCATAGCCTGGTGTTTCTGCTTGGATAGCCAGTTCCCATTTCATGTACAGTGCCATAATGGCAGTCACTAAGGAAATTTTAGTGGACGACATAGGTGGCAATTTATCTTTGATGGCCAAGAATTCATCAGGGTGAGTGAAAGCCATCATATAGCCGTATTTAAAGGTAACTAAGTTGTACCCTTTCATACGTGCTACTTCTAAATCGTGCAAATAGGATTGTAACACCGGTGTGGAGTACATAGACCAATAGGCATGGCGGGACACGATGAAGTTAGCCATTTGATCCTGGCAAGGAGAGCGATGGTCCACATTTTGTGTACTTGTAAAGAGAGGCCATTCTTGTTGAATGATGGAAATAATTAAATCGTCTTTCATAATAGAACTCCTATTCTACCCAAGAATCTTCTCCACGGAGAAGCGGATCTTGAATGCGTTGAACGACTTCTTTAGCTTGATACGTTAAGAAATCAATGGGACTTGTGCTTAAGCCATTGCGCTGTAACTCTTGAATAATGGCAGTGCATAAGCGATCGATGTGAGGTTTGGTATCTCTAATCGGTGCCTCTAGTAATTCGGCAATCCCATGTTTGACCGTATTTCCTAAGATAGGAAGGGTACAGCTGTGGCGATACAGCCATTTGTAGAATGGCGCATAGGATTTGTTCAATAGATGTACAAGTAGCATGTAATGGTGGACAAATTGATGCAACGCTAAGCTTGCGGCAATAGTGTCACCACGTTGTAACATGCGAGGTAGATTATACTGACCAGACTGAGCCAATTGATTCAATTCGAAGGCAATCTTACGCAAACGGATATCTTCTGGATAATAGGCTAGCAAGCGGTTGCGAATATGTGTGAAAGAACCAAAATTATCTAGGAAAACTTCACCATTGGTGGCGGTGCACAATAAGTCTTGTGGGACACGGCGAAACTCTTTGTCGCACTGAGGTCCTTCGGGATACAGCGTATAGCGACGGTAAAAGTCGGAAATGCTTTCAATTTCTACCGTGCCATAAGCATAGTTTTTGAAGTAAGAGTGAAGTCTCTCTTGGTTTGCTGTATAGGTATCAGCTGGCAAGAATAGTTGACATCGTTTTGTAAAGTCGTGGTCTTCAGAGATGGTATCATCAAAGCCTAAACATTCAGATCCTGTGCCCACAAGGGCTAAGCATATATGGGGAACTAGGTCAGGTAGATTGAGTTCTATATCCTGCGCTACTTGATGGGCTAGTTCTCTACCTAGTTCTAGACCCGTTTGGCGATGACAGGGAGTCTCTTGTTGCAATGTTTTGATAAGGTCTTTTACATAGTCAAGATTGTGCAACACCGATTGATAGGCTTGGCTTTCTACACCGTAATTATGTTTCACGATAGGCAAAGCTTCTCGATATAATTTGAGGGCCACATCGTAGTGATGCTGTTCCATTTCGTAATCGGCCCGATTATTTAGGACCGCAGCATACATAGGATGTTCCGTGCCGACTTCCCGGCGCAAGATATAAGCGGCTTTATCTAAATAGATTTGTGGTGATAAAGAACGGCCTTCTTTCGTATGCTTGCTAATTTCATAGAGATTATTGTAACTAATCGCAAGGGGTACTTGGTACTCCGTAGGTTCTAATAATTGGACTGCCTCTAGCTGTAGTGCATAGGCGGTCTCATAATTGTTGGTATCTCGATAGAGTAGAGACAAATTATTGAGCAATCCAATATAAGCATAGGATGTATCTCCAACAGATTGGAAGATCTCCTTTGCTTTTAATAGATGTGTTTCCGCTTCGTAATAGGATTTTTTCTCCCGGTATGTATTGCCCAGATTAATCAAAATCGTCGCATATGTTTGCGGCGTATAGGTGTCGCTCTGTTCATAGATGCGTAAGGATTCAACAATGGCAGCAATAGCATCGTCATATCTACCTACATTGCGTAGGGAACCGCTATATTCATTTAAGATTTCAATCAGTTTTTTATGATTGTTTTGAACGCGGCAGAGATGGATGGCCTTTTCTAGATAGTCGATCATACCTTGTTCGTTACCTTGGCGCCATAATGTATGAGCTTGTTTCAGTAGAGATTGAATTGATTCCATAGAACCTCCTATAACAAGGTGAGTAATTCTGATGAAGGGTCTGAAATATGGGCATAGCTGACAATTTCTTTTGGATACAATTGTGAAAGTTCCTCTTCAATGGCTTTTAAATCACTATAGGAAGCAGAGATGGTAAGAATACTTTTACCACATAAACCGATTCCAATTTGAAGACTCAGTAATTGCACCTGATGATGCCAAGCTATGTGATTAGCTAGATGAAAGACCGCTACTGATGTGTTATATTCATAGATACCTAGGTGAGAGACGCTAGGTATTTTTTGTTTGTGCTGAAATGTAGAGAGCACATCAGGGTGGAGTCCCGTAATAGTTTTATACTGAATCTGCTTTTCGGCTCCTAAGATGAGTTCGATTTGTTGTATCACATCGGTATCTGCAATCAGTACAAAGAAAGCTTTGCCAGGACATATACGGTAATGTTTGACAAAAGAGATGGGATAGTCTTTTAATAACCGATCTAAAAGAGCAAATCCAGCTGCGATACGATTGGTTTCCCAAAGACATATAGCCGTGTGCGATGTCATGGTAATCACCTCCTGCATATAATTACTTTCAGTATAAAGAGAAATATAGGGGACATCAATAGACGAAAGTGAAGAGGTGTTTATAGTACCGTGGTTAAGTTTGAATATTACCAAGTCATGATAAAAATACATAGTAAATATGATAATTTTGAAAGAGCAGATGATAACAGCATGAATTTTACAAATGACTAGAGGTTTGTATTTTACAAAAATTGGATTGTAAATTCTTATCAGTTAGACTCTGAAATGTGCTACCATTTTCTTAACAAGCATGCACAGTATTCCATTTACGCATAATTGGGACGGAGGCATGAGATATTTTTATACGTTGTAAGGAGGTTAACACATGCTAGAACGAGGATTTAGTAAACCAACAGAACGAATTGAAAAGTTGAGAAAAGTAATTATTGATGCTGTACCACAGGTTGAATCAGAACGTGCAGTTTTAATTACAGAATCCTACAAGGAAACCGAAGGTCAACCTACGATTATCCGTCGTGCGAAAGCTGTTGAAAAAATCTTTAACGAATTGCCAGTGACCATCCGTGATAATGAACTAGTAGTAGGTTCTATCACAATCAATCCACGCTCCACAGAAATTTGCCCAGAGTTCTCCTACGATTGGGTAGAAAAAGAATTCCATACGATGCATAAACGTATGGCCGATCCATTCGAAATTTCTGAAAAAGTACAACATGAATTGCATGAAGCTTTCAAATATTGGGAAGGTAAAACAACTCATTCCTTAGCAGATTCCTATATGGAACCAGATACAAAAGATTGTATCGCTAATGGTGTGTTCACAGTAGGTAACTACTTCTTCGGTGGTGTAGGCCACGTAAACGTAGACTACGGCAAGATCTTAGCAAAAGGTTTCCGCGGTGTGTTAGAAGAAACAATTACAGCATTACATGCATTAGACGAAGATGACCCTAGCAGCATTAAGAAAAAACAATTCTACAATGCAGTTATTATTTCTTACAATGCAGCTATCCGATTCGCACATCGCTATGCTGAAAAAGCTCGTGAATTAGCAAGTCAAACATCTTGCCCAACTCGTAAAGCAGAATTACAACAAATCGCTGCTAACTGTGATCGCGTACCTGAATTCGGCGCTCGTAACTTCTGGGAAGCATGTCAATCTTTCTGGTTCATACAAATCATGGTTCAAATTGAGTCCAATGGTCACTCCATCTCCCCAGGCCGTTTCGACCAATACATGTATCCATACTTAAAAGATGATCCAATTGATCGTGTAAAAGCACAAGAATTAGTAGACTGCATCTGGGTTAAATTGAACGACATCAACAAAACTCGTGATGAAATCTCTGCACAAGCATTCGCTGGTTATGCAGTATTCCAAAACCTTTGCGTAGGTGGTCAAGACTCTGAAGGTAAAGATGCAACAAACGAAGTATCTTACATGTGTATGGAAGCAGTAGCGCACGTTCGCTTACCAGCTCCATCCTTCTCTGTACGTGTACATCAAAATGCTCCAATGGAATTCTTATATCGCGCTTGCGAAGTATCCCGTTTAGGCTATGGTGTTCCAGCATTCTACAATGACGAAGTCATCGTCTTAGCTCTTGTATCTCGTGGCGTAGCATTAAAAGACGCTCGTGACTACTGTATCATCGGTTGTGTTGAACCACAAGCGGGCCATCGTACAGAAGGTTGGCATGATGCAGCGTTCTTCAACATCGCAAAAGTTCTTGAAATTACTCTTAATAACGGACGTTGTAAAGGCAAACAATTGGGACCTAAAACTGGCGAGTTAGAAGAATTAGATACTATGGATAAATTGTTGGCAGCGTACCAACAACAAATGGAATACTTTGTTCGTCACTTAGCAAAAGCTGATAACGCTGTTGACTATGCTCACATGGAACGGGCTCCATTGCCATTCATGTCTGCGATGGTTGATGATTGTATCAAACGCGGTAAATCTTGCCAAGAAGGCGGCGCGATCTACAACTTCACAGGTCCTCAAGCATTCGGTGTTGCTGACGCAGGTGACTCCTTATATGCAATCCAAAAAAATATTTACGAAGACAAACGCTTTACATTAGCTGAATTGCGTGAAGCATTAGAAGCTAACTTCGGTTATAGTGATAGCGCAGCTCCAATTTGCACTCCATCTATTCCAGAATCTACATTAGATGAAGCTCAAATCTATGAAGCAGTTAAGAAAATCTTATCCTCCACAGGATCTATCGATATTGCTACATTGGAATCTCATTTGAAACAAGGTACTGGTACAGGCACAAGCTGTGGATGCAAATCTCAAGCTGATCCAAGCAAATATGCAACTATCCGCAATATCTTGAAAAACACTGATTCCTTCGGTAATGATATTGAAGAAGTAGACGAATTCGCATATCGTTGCGGTAAAATCTACTGTAATGAAGTGGATAAATACATGAACCCTCGTGGCGGTCAATTCCAAGCTGGTATCTACCCAGTATCCGCTAACGTATTGTTCGGTAAAGACGTAGCTGCATTACCAGATGGACGTTTAGCAACTGAACCATTGGCTGATGGTGTATCCCCTCGCCAAGGCAACGACGTAAACGGTCCTACAGCGGCTTCCAACTCTGTAGCAAAATTAGACCATGCGCAAGCATCGAATGGTACATTGTACAACCAAAAATTCACACCAGCTGCGGTAGGTGGCGAACAAGGCTTGAAAAACTTCGTATCTATCATTAAGAGCTTCTTCGATAAAAAAGGTAGCCATGTTCAATTCAACGTTGTAGATAAACAAACATTGTTAGATGCACAAGAACATCCAGAAGATAACCAAGACTTGATCGTTCGTGTAGCAGGTTACAGTGCTCACTTCGTAACATTGGCTAAAGAAGTACAAGACGATATCATTAATCGTACAGAACATGAAATGTAGGTACATAATATAAAGGATAAGTTCGTATGGAATCAGTAGATTATAGTGTACAAGGCACTGTATTTGATATTCAACGCTTTTCCATTCACGATGGACCAGGAATTCGGACAATCGTTTTTTTGAAAGGCTGTCCATTACGATGTAAATGGTGTTCTAATCCAGAATCACAACAATACTATCCTGAAGTAGTGTATCGAAAACAACTCTGTATTGGTTGTAAAGCTTGCCAGGCAGTTTGCCCTAAACAGGCCATTGCCGATAGCAACCCGTACTGGATCGACCGTACACTCTGCGACAACTGTTCAGAGTGTACCATGGTCTGTCCTACCAGTGCACTTTCTATGAAAGGTAAGTTGATGAGCGTCGAGCAGGTAGTACGAGAGCTAAAAAAAGATGCCACACAGTACTTCCGCTCCAATGGCGGCATCACCGTATCTGGTGGAGAAGCATTGACACAACCAAAGTTTGCCAAAGAAATCTTTAAAGCTTGTAAAGCCCAAGGATGGCATACCGCAATAGAAACAGAAGGGTATTATGACACAAAGATTGTAGAAGAGATTATGCCGTACATCGACTTAGTTCTACTAGATATCAAAAGCGTCAATCCAGAGCAACATAAAAAGTTCACTGGCGTGGATAACGCAAGGATCAGAGAGTCGGCTAAAGTCATACAGTCTATCACAAATACAACAGTGCGTGTTCCTACGATTCCTGGGTTTAATGCGAGCGAAGAAGATATTCGTGGCATAGCAGAGTTTGTGAAGGAAAATATGCCGAATGTTCATGACATACACTTGTTGCCATATCACAATTATGGTCAAGGGAAATATGAATTATTGGGACGTGAATATGAATTAGAAAATACACCAAAGATTCCAGAAGAAGAAATGGAAACGTATAAAAAAATAGTAGAATCATATGGTTTAAACTGTATTATTGGTGGTTAGGAGGTACTATGGATACAGCATTATTAGAAAAAGTGATGGGTCAAGTATCAGAAGAACTTGGCATTAAAAAGCCGCAAGGCACAACAGCAGGATCCATCGGAGTTACTGAATTTGTAGGGACTGCAATGGGCGATACAATTGGTCTTGTGATTGCTAGCGTGGATCCATTATTAACAGAAACAATGGGATTAGGAAAATTCAAATCCATCGGTATTATCGGCGGTCGTGTAGGCGCAGGCCCACAAATTATGGCTGTGGATGATGCTATCAAAGCAACGAATACTGAAATTATTACAGTAGAGTTGCCTCGTGATACTAAAGGTGGCGCAGGTCATGGTTCTTTAATCTATATCGGTGCTCATGATGTATCCGATGCTCGTCGAGCTGTTGAAATTGCATTAGAAGCTGTTCCAAAATACTTTGGAGATGTATACGCTAATGATGCAGGTCACTTGGAATTCCAATACACAGCACGCGCAAGCTATTGTTTAGAAGCCGTATTCAACACTCCATTAGGTAGATCTTTTGGTATGGTATGTGCAGGTCCAGCAGCAATTGGTGCCGTACTTGCGGATACAGCAGTGAAATCTGCCAATGTAGAAGTTGTTTCCTACGCATCCCCTAAATCTGGTACAAGTTTCTCTAACGAAGTGATCTTAACATTCTCTGGAGATTCTGGTGCGGTTCGTCAAGCTGTGAAAGCAGCTCGTGAAGTGGGTATTAAATTGCTTGGTGCTTTAGGTGATACACCTACATCGAGTACAACACCATACATTTAATAGGTTAGTATAGAAACATAGGAGGATATTATGGTTTCAGATGCATTAGGAATGGTAGAAACAAAAGGTTTAGTAAGTGCGATTGAAGCAGCAGATGCTATGGTAAAAGCTGCTAACGTAAACTTAGTAGGCTATGAAAAAATTGGTTCTGGATTAGTAACAGTTATGGTTCGTGGTGATGTTGGTGCAGTAAAAGCAGCTGTTGAAGCTGGTGCTGTAGCAGCTCGTGCAGTAGGCGAAGTTGTATCCTTACACGTTATCCCTCGTCCTCACATCGATACAGAACGTATTATTCCAACTCTTAAAGCGTAATGTAGCGTGGCATATGAGGCATCGTCCTTATATGCCACTACTTTAGAGGAGGCACTATGAAAGATAGAGACCTATCTAGGCTCCTAGAAGACATGGTGGCACGTATTTTAGCAGAACAATCTCATGAACAAAGTGTAAGAAAATTATATGTTGTCTTTGATGAACAGTGGCATCATGAAAATTATGTGCTGGCGAATCAACTCACTACATGTGACTTTACACAAGTTCATGCCATTGTTCCTAAGAATGGTGATTCAGACATGGAACGCCGAGTGAAAGAAATTCATCCTTTTCTTATGCAATATCCCTATGGAGAGGAACCGACTTTCACAGAACACGATTGCATAGTATTACCTTATATAGGAAGAAATGATGTCATTCATATTGCGTTAGGCTATAGTCAATCGGATCTGTCGGAAGTGGTAAAGAAAGCTTTTACAGCCGGTGCTAGTATCTATGTACTGCCAACATCCATAGAGCCTTTATCAGGAAAAGAACCAGGTCCCTACCAACAGATGGTGCAAGGGTACTATCAAAAAATATTTGAATTAGGGATACGATACATAGACCATATTCGTCATATGAATTGAGTCCTATGAGATAGGAGTAAGCATGTATTTAGCAAAAGTGATTGGTAATGTTGTAGCAACGAAAAAAAGTGATACCCTATTGGGATATAAGCTGATGATTGTACAGCCTGTCGATGCATCGCTTTCGCCAGCTCATAGAGAACAAGTAGCAGCTGATTTTGTAGGTGCTGGTGTAGGTGAATATGTGCTAGTTGGAACGGGGTCTTCAGTACGCGTGGAAGAGAACCGAAAAGGGGCTACCATAGATTTAGCAATCATTGGTATTGTAGACTCTGTTGTTATTTAGTAAGGAGGCAAATATGGGAACCCAAGGGGGGATATTTTCCTCAGTAACACAGGTTGTGCATGCATCAAAACAAGCATTTCACATCTATCAAAAGTTGAGCCTACGGGAACGAAAACAACTGATTCAAGCTATCCGTGAAGGGTTGCGAAGCTATTGTCTAGAATTTGCCACACTAGCTTGTGAAGAAACTGGTATGGGTAAAGCCGAAGATAAGGCGATTAAAATCAAACTTGCTTTGGAAGAAACGCCGGGCCCAGAAGACTTGATTACAGGAACAACGCAAGGGGAAAACGGAATTGTCTTAACAGAACCATTTCCATATGGTGTTGTATGTGCTATACATCCAAGTACTAATCCTTGTGAAACGCTGATCAATAATACCATTAGTTTGTTGTCAGCAGGAAATGTGGTGATTCATTGTCCACATCCAAGAGCCATGGAAGTATCTAAATATATTACGAAAGTGATGAACAAAATTATTTTAGATAAATTTGGCATATGTAACTTGATTACTACACCAGATACTTGTTCCTTATCATATCTTAATGAAATAATGAATCATCCTGATGTGGAATTGATATTATCTACAGGTGGGTCAGATGCAGCTAGAAGTGCATTGGCTTGCGGTAAGAAGGTCATTTCAGCAGGACCAGCGAACCCTACATTTGTGGTAGATGAAACGGCGGATATTGATCGAGCGGCGTATTGCATTCACAAAGGTGCATCCTTCGATCACAATATTACTTGTACATCGGAGAAAAATGTCATTATTGTGGGATCTGTATTGCCAGCATTTCGAGCGGCCTTAGAGCGACTCAATGTGTATTATGTGGATTCAGTGGGAGAAATGTTGCAATTATCAAAAATTCTCTTGACTGAAGATATGGAAGTGAATCGTCAATATGGCGGTAAATCGGCAGATGAGATTTTAAAAGATGCAGGAATTCATACGGATCGTTCCTATGATTTGATTGCCGTGGAAACAGTTAAAATCCATCCATTTGTGACACAGGAAATATTAGCTCCATTGATTACAGTGGTGAAAGCTAGTAACTTTGAAAGTGCTCTACAAATTGCTGTCGATGCAGAACAAGGGTATCACCATACAGCAGGCATTCATTCTCGCGACACGGAACGGTTGCGACAAGCAGCCAAAGCGTTCCGGACTACGATCTTTGTCAAAAATGGTTGTTCCTTAGATGGGATTGGTATTTGTGGTGTAGGCGCTACGTCTTTCACCATTGCTAATGTCACTGGTGAAGGGGCTATCACAGCAAAAGATTTAGTTCGGCGCAGACGATGCGTGTATGTAGAAACACTATGTTCTTATACATAATATCTATGATTAAATTTCATGATAAAAATCACATTTTTTAGCATGATTTTGGTAATTACTGTCGTATACTATAAGTAAGAGATATTTTACATATGGTATAAGAAAGGTAATAAAAGGAATGCCACGAAATACTTTTGAAGACAATCGAAACGAAGAGTCGCGACTGGATATTATGACTGTCATAGGTCATGATTTATTGGAAGGGATCCAAGAAGCGGTTGCCAACGTGACAGGAATAGCTTTTGTGACAGTAGATTATAAAGGTGATGTATTAACAGAAGCAACACGGTTTTGCAACTATTGTAAGAAAATAAGAGATAACCCTACATCGTCATTATTGTGTAAGTTATCCGATGCATCTGGTGCGATTATTGCAGCCACTAATAAAGAGGTGAGCATTTACATTTGCCCTTGTGGGCTCTTAGAAATTGCCATACCGATTATCGTGGATGGACATTATTTAGGCGGATTTATCGGCGGACAGATTCTATGTGATGATGTACCAGATACAATAGTTCGGTTGAGTAAAAATATGGTGCCTGGTGGAGCACAATTAGTGAACCAAGACATCGAAACTACACATCCGGAAGAGTTAGCAGATATTAAACGGTACAGCTATAGTGAAGTGCTATCCATTGCGAAACTAGTGGAGTTTATTATTAATCAACTCACGAATCATGAAATTGTATCGAATAGAAATAAACAAAAGAATTTAAATCGTATAGAAGCATTAGAAAAAGAAGTATTAGAAGCAGAAGATAAGATATGCTGCTTACAAAGTGAGCTAGAAAAGTATAAGCGCTATGTAGATATGGTGCGTAACTGTAAATTACTTAGCGTAGTCGATAGCTTATCTGTAGTAGAAGAAGCAGAAAAAACGGAAGCAGCGATTCTCGATTATATTCATGTATTAGCACTTCATCATGATAGTCTATTTGAAACAAGTATCAAAGAAGAATGCTCGCGCATCGAGTCTACAGTATCTCTCTTAAACTATCGCGAAGATTGCCATATAGGCTGGCATGTGGATGTAGATGAGAGCCTATGGCACTACATGTTACCATCCTATAGTGTATGGCAATATGTATATCAAGTGACAGAACGAGCACAACAAGAGGGACATGCAAAGATTTCCTTGAAATTACATGCAGAGCTCCAAGGGAATCAAGTTTGTATAGTCATAGAAGATGATACCTTGCAGATGCATTCTGATGAAGTACTTGTACTACATAAATTGCTACAAGATGTGACGCGGTTAATACATGGAGATACCATAGAATCGACCTTATCTCCGACGAGTCAAGCTATTTTAAAATTACATCAAACGTTTATAGAATACCATGGCACTTCTGCTAAAGTACATTGTTATCCGTTGCCAGAGGGTGGGATGCAGGTGATGTTATCCTATCCAGTAGAATAAGACAAGGAGGTATTTTGTGATGAAGATACTTTTGGTAGATACCGATAAGTTGCATATGAAAGCACTTCAAAAACGAATTGCACTCCATATGCAAGCGGAGGTCATCTGCATTAGTACATATCAAGAAGTACTTTCTTTACCAAAGGAAGAAATCATTTCTGTCGCTTATGTAGCAATGGATATTAGCCATCAAAAAGCAGGTGACATAATTCGACATATATATTACACGTATCCAACATGCCGGATCGTGATGATGTTGAATAAAGAAACACAAGCTGTGAACCAAATGACTATGAAATATTCCGGGATTGGATACTTATATAAACCTTTTAGCTGGGATGAATTTTATAAATGGATTCCAGAAAAAGGAGTGACCAAAGAAAAAGAGATCACTGGGGAATCCCTAGATCTGTTGGACGGAATTGTACAAGGCTTTCAGCAAGGTGATTTTGAGGTAGCCTATAACAGATTATACCAAGTATGTCAGTATACGCAGGAACATAGTGATATCCAGTCGATTATTAGTGAATTATATGCACTAGTAGATCAGGTACAACAAAAGGTGTTAGACACGCATACATCGATGATACATACGATGGAGTCAAAGATACCGTTGGAGCCGGTTCATACAAAATATGCAGAAGGGCTGGGTATATGGACATTTAAAATTGTGGATTTCCTTTTTATGAAACTATATCAAGGGAAACAAGATATTTTACACAATGTTCTCTACTATATTCATAAGCATATACAAGAAGACATTTCCTTAAAAGATATAGTTGTTTCTTGCAATGTAAGCCAAGGCTACATTAGTCGTATATTCAAACATAAGTTAAATATGACGATTATGCAGTATATACACAAGAAAAAAATAAATCTAGCGAAGGAATATATACTTGGGACGGAAAAGAGCGGATCCTATATTGCCAACATATTGGGATATAGTGATGTGAGCTATTTCTGTAAAATTTTCAAAAAACATGAACATAAAACAATCTCACAATATCGAGATCAAGTCATTAATGGATTGGTGGAAACCTATGAAACAATCTGAGTATTTACATTTAGTAACGGAGCGCGTCATAGCAAAGTTACAAGAATTGAATAGATGTAGCGTACCAATTGGTGTTTCAAATCGTCATGTTCATGTATCAAAAGAAGCATATACCGTTTTATTTGGACAAGAGGAACTGACAAAAAAAGTAGACTTGAAACAACCGGGACAATATGCTGCCAATGAAACAGTAACTCTAGTAGGGCCGAAAGGAAGTATTGAAAAAGTACGTATTTTGGGACCTTTTAGAAATGATACACAAGTGGAGATCTCTCTAACAGATTCATTTACGTTGGGAGTACCAGGCGTGATACGTGAATCTGGTGATTTACGGGAAACTCCAGGTATAACGTTACTAGGACCGAAAGGAAAGTTAACGATTTCTCAAGGTGTGATTGTGGCGCATCGACATATCCATATGCATCCTGATGATGCAAGGCGTATGGGTGTGGTCGATAAAGAGCGAGTAACAGTGACTGTACATGGAGAACGAGAACTGACATTTTCCAATGTGATTATTCGAGTATCGCCGAAATTTGCTTTAGAAATGCATATCGATGTAGATGAAGCAAATGCAGGACGCATAAAAAACAATGATATTGGAATTGTATCGAAGTCATAGAGGAGATACAAATGAACTTAGAAATGATTGAAAGTATAGTGAAACAAGTAGTGAAAGATTTACAACATGAAGGCGTAGGTATGGAAACATGTCGCTATGAATATGGCGTGTTTGATACCATGGAGGCTGCGATTGATGCTAGTGAAGTAGCACAAAAAGAGTTGTTAGCTTTTTCATTACAAGAACGCAATGCATTTGTGGATGCCATTCGTGAAACTGTGTTACAAAAAGATCATTTAGAAATGATTTCACTTATGGCTGTAGAAGAAACAGGCATTGGTAGATATAGTGATAAATTGATTAAAAACCGAGTAGCTGCGGTGAAAACACCAGGTAAAGAAGTGTTGGAAACACGAGCTATGACAGGTCATGACGGATTGACAATTGAAGAATTTTGTCCATTTGGCGTGATTGGTGCCATTACACCAACAACAAACCCAACAGAAACAATTATCAACAATTCCATCTCCATGATCGTTGGCGGTAATACAGTAGTATTCAGCCCACATCCAAGAGCTAAAAAAGTATCCACCATTTTGGTGCAAATGATTAATAAAGCACTAGAAGCGGCAGGTGCTCCTAATAACTTGGTAACGATGGTGCGTGAACCATCCATTGAAAGCACACAATGCATGATGAGTCATCCAAAAGTAAGATTATTAGTGGCTACAGGTGGACCTGGCATTGTAAACCAAGTTTTATCATCAGGTAAAAAAGCGATTGGTGCCGGTGCTGGTAATCCTCCAGTAGTCGTAGATGAAACAGCACATATTGAACAAGCAGCAAAAGATATCGTCAGTGGAGCAAGCTTTGATAACAATGTTCCATGTATTGCTGAAAAAGAAGTATTTGTTGTGGAATCTGTGGCAGATCAATTGGTATACCATATGAAAAAGAATGGTGCTTATGAAATTACTGATATGTCTGTGTTAGATACATTGGTAGAAAAAGTTACTAAAAAAGATGGTAAACCAAATCCAGACTTTGTAGGTAAATCTGCTAAAGATTTATTAGCACTAGTAGGCATTGTGGTGGATGACAGCATTCGATTAATCATTGCTCGTACATCAGAACATCATCACCTAGTTACAGAAGAAATGATGATGCCAATTTTACCAATCGTTGCGGTTCCAAATGTAGATATTGCTATCGAATGTGCATACCGCGCAGAATTGGGAAATCGTCATACAGCGATGATGCACTCTCAAAACTTAGAAAAATTATCTAAAATGGCGAGATTGCTAGAAACTACCATTTTCGTAAAAAATGCACCATCCTATGCAGGCATTGGTGTAGGTGGCGAAGGCCATACTACTTTCACCATTGCAGGCCCAACAGGAGAAGGTATTACATGCGCAAGATCGTTCTGTCGCATTCGTCGTTGTGTATTAAGTGAAGCATTTAGCTTGAGATAAGTGAGGCTTATATGAATCAATCGTTAGGACTATTAGAAGTAAAAGGCTTGTTAGGCGCCATTACCATGTCAGATGTGATGGTAAAAGCATCTAACGTGCACGTGGTAAATATTGATAGAGCTAATGGTTTTGGTTGGTTTACTGTGAAAGTAGTAGGCGATGTGGGAGCTGTACAATCAGCTGTTGAAGCAGGCGCTATGGTGGCAAAAGAGATGGGTTGTTTCGTAAGTTCTAAAGTGATTCCAAGAGTATCGCAAACCGTTATCGATGTATTCTTGCAAGAAGAAACTGCACCGGTGAAAGAAGAAGCTACAGCAGAACCTGTAGTGGAAACGAAGGAAGAAGTGCCATCTGTTCCAGCCACAGAAGTGAAAACACCAGTCGTAACAGAACCTGTGGTAGAAACTGTCGTGGCAGAGCCGGCAAAAACAGTGGAAGAGACAGATGCAGAGATGGAAAAAGCCATTTCTGAACTAACAAACATTGTGATTGGTGAAGAATCTACACCATCTACAACAGAAGTAGCACCAAAAGCTACAGGATCTAAAAAAACAGCTAAAACGACTAAAGCTAAAAAGAAAAGTAGTTCTAAAAAATAAGGAGGTTTATCATGAATAACGCATTGGGCATGGTAGAAACAAAAGGATTAGTAGCAGCTATCGAGGCAGCAGATGCGATGGTAAAAGCATCGAATGTAGAGTTAACTGGTTATGAAAAAATCGGTTCTGGTTTAGTAACTGTTATGGTTCGTGGTGATGTTGGTGCTGTTAAAGCAGCTGTAGAAGCTGGCGCAGTAGCAGCTGGTAACGTAGGACAAGTTGTATCCACTCACGTAATTCCTCGTCCACATCACGATGTAGAAACATTGTTGACTAAATAGTAGGATAGCCTTTAGTAAGGAGGATGGACATGGATATTTATGATTCAGTCCGAGATATTATTGCAAACATAGAGCGCGTACCATCCACGACACAAGAGGGGATCGCCCCCATAGGACGAGCAGCGCAGTGGTCTAGACATAGAGGAATTACCGTTGAATCCGTGGTGGATACTGTCGTTGAAGCCTGCGAAAACGAGGCGAAACGATTGGGAATTCCTGTGGTGATTGCCATTGTGGATGCTAGCGGATCGTTAGTGTATCAACGGCGTATGGAACGAGCTCTAGGTGTGAGCATAGAACTAGCCCCTAATAAGGCCTATACAGCAGTAGCTTTTCGGTGCGGAACAGAAAAGTTAGGAGCCATAGTGCAACCAGGGACTCCTCTTTATGGTATTGAGACGATGGTGAAAAGACCCATAGTCTTATTTGGCGGTGGTGAGCCACTAATGCTAGGGAATCATCTAATCGGTGGTCTAGGCATTAGTGGTGGCACTGTAGAAGAAGATGTGCTCATAGTGAATGCAGGGCTACGAGCTTTTCAATCATATATACAAGGGGCGTAATCATGGAATCATGGTCATTTAAAACGCAAATTTTTACAGGACAAACAGAACACTCTGCCAATGGTACAAAAACAGATGCCTTAGAAAGACTTCGCCTATTAGAAGGAGAACGTATTTTTATCATCTGTGACCCATTTTTAGAAGGAACACCAGCATTACAGACAGTGATTGACTTGGTGAATACAAACAATACCTATGTGGTGTATTCTGATATAGTACCAGACCCACCGATTGATTCTATTGTCAAAGGGGTAGAGGTATTACAGAAAGAAAAAGCCACAGTGCTAATCGTCATTGGTGGTGGATCTGCCATTGATACAGCCAAAGGTATTAACTATTTCTGTAACACAATTTATGGCATTGGCGTTAAAAAATTTATTGCCATACCAACAACGAGCGGCACTGGATCTGAAGTGACATCATTTGCTGTGATTACAGATACCAAAACAGGTATCAAATATCCGTTGGTAGATGATAGCTTATTACCAGATGAAGCAATTTTAACAACGTTCTTTGTGAAATCGGCACCTCCAAAAGTAACCGCCTATAGTGGCATGGATGTACTTGTACATGCTCTAGAAGCCTTGGTGGCTACAGAGGCCAATCATTTTACCGATGCATTAGCTGAAAAAGCAATAGAATTAGTGATTAAGAATTTACCAACATGTGTAGAGCGTGGAACTGACGAAGCCGCACGAGCAGCGATGCACGAAGCATCCTGTATGGCGGGGCTGGCTTTCAACCAAGCTGGTCTAGGCATTACCCATGCCTTGGCACATCAATTGGGCGGGCAATTTCATGTACCGCATGGCCTAGCCAATGCGATGCTGTTGCCGTATGTCATTATGTATAATGCAGCCAACTCTAATGAGGCTAAACTAAAATACATTTCGATTGCACAAAAACTCTCCTTAACCACCGAATCTGATGATGAAAGTGCACAAATTGCTGCCTTAGTGCGATGTGCACAATCTTTAGCACGTCGAGTGGGTTGCATTATAACAATGAAAGAGTTTGGTGTTGATGAAGTTTCCTTTAAAGAATCCTTCCCTACATTAGTGCAACAGGCTATGGTGGATCGCACCTACCCAGGAAATCCATACGCGGCCACAAAAGAAGATTTAACACGTATATTAACATGTATTATATGAGGTAACACATATGGATGCTACACAAGTGTATGTTAGTGAATTTATCGGAACAGCTATTCTAATGGCTTTCGGTAGTAGTTGTAACGCAGGATTATTGCTTAAAAATACAATTACAAGCGCAATTAAAACAAACTGGATCGGATTGATGTTTGGTTGGGGATTTGCCGTTACATTTGCAGTGTATGTGGCTGTCCACTTAGGTGGTGTAGGTCACTTAAACCCAGCTTTGACAATTGCTTTTGCAGCAGGTGGATTATTCCCACCTGAGTTGGTGTTGGGAGCGGTGATTGCTCAATTATTAGGTGGCTTTGTTGGCGCAGGCATTACGATGCTACATTACTATCCTCACTTCAAGATCACAGGTCCTGATGAAGGAAACTGCGTAGGTATTTTTGCCACAGGCCCAGCTTGTGATGAACGTGCGTGGAACTTACTATCTGAAGTCATAGCTACATTCTTATTCATCTTTTGTGTACTTTTCTTAGGACCTATGGCCGATGGCTTAGCACCACTTATTATAGGTTTCCTTGTAGCAAGTATCGGTTTCTCCTTTGGTGGAACTACAGGGTTTGCATTGAATCCAGCACGCGATTTCACACCGCGCTTAGCCTATGCTATTTTACCGCTACCTAATAAAGGAACAGCGAATATGGGGTATGCATGGGTGCCAATTGTAGGACCAATCATTGGCGCATTGTTAGCAGTGGGCGCATTTAACTGGCTACATGCAGCGTTACATTTATAAGAGGAAAGGAGGTTATATCCTATGCTAGATAAGCAACGTATCATTCAAGAGTCAGTACCAGGGAAACAAGTCACATTAGCTCATGTATTGGCAAATCCTAAACGGGACTTATACAGTAAATTAGGTTTGGATAGCGAAGGTCGTAGTGCTGTAGGTATTTTGACGATTACCCCAGGGGAAGCAGCTATCATTGCAGGAGATATGGCCTCTAAAGCAGCCAATGTACATATCGAATTTATCGATCGATTCTCAGGGGCTGTGCTAATATCAGGCGATGTTTCTAGCGTAGAGGTATCACTCTCTAGTGTATTACAGGGATTCTCGGAATTGCTACAGTTTAGCGTAGTTCCTCTCACAAGGAGCTAACCGTGGATACCTTGCGCAGTACTTTGTGGGTTGGTAGCACCTATAGTCATGTAGAAACCGTGGTACAACGTCTTTTAGGCGGAAAGAAGACGTTACGACGTCCAATGGCGGTATATCGTGAAGGCAATTGTGTGCTAACTCCTGGAGAGTATATTGAAAATCCTTGGTATTTTTCTGCTCTGCTAGTGTCATCCTACGATGTGGATACAGTGGTATTGGGGTACCGTATAGGGGAACCATTTAATCCCTATCCACCTGCTACGGCAGGAGCCTTTAATCGCAATGTAGTAGGCGTTGTGGTTATGAATGATGCATTAGATACGTCTCAGATTGGTGAAAGTATTCGCCTACTGCGACTAGCGGGGGCTAATGACATCTGTGTCGTAACGGAATCGGAAGAGGACATAACAGACCAAAACTTAATACAAGATATGCCAATGGTGACCTATGGATACGAAGCTCTTAGAGAGATGTTATCTGTACAGGAATAACGATCACCATGGTGAGCGGATAGAAAAGCACCTTCCTTTGTGACGGTGCTTTTTTGGTACACTGTGATAGTTGATAAATAAAATTTATTTTACTACCACATGAAACCTATAGTATGATACACTAGAAGTATATTCTTTCACGTAATGAATGAGTATGCGTAATTGTATAGTCAAATCCTTTACGTAAAAAGGTAATAGACTGTGTTCCACAATGGGCATGTGGACACAGGTGGTTAGTAGCCAAGTGCTACAGTTAGGAGGCAGTAATGATGAAAGGGAAGGCATTACGTATACAAATTATGGTGAGCAAGGTATGAGGCATTCTATCTTACTTATCACCTCCATGACGAAACATTGGCAGTGGGCTAAAGAAATAGAACAGAAGTGTACAGAAGAGACTATGTCCTTGGGCATAGTCTTTCTGTCGTGCAATGATATAGAGTTGGCAGATGTTCAGCGCGCTATTGATGCGGCGGATACAGTTCTATTTACGCATGTAGGGAGTACCTTAGATACTCCGTTGGTAAAAGGGATTCATAAATATATTACACAGAAACAAGTTCCTTATGTATTACTATTCCATGATTCAGCGTCGGATGTACAGCGATATGGTGTTGCAGATGAGGACATTGATCAAATTAAGGCTTATTTGCACCAAGGTGGAACAGAAAACTTTTATGGACTGTGCCAATATATGCTATCCTTACAAGGCTATACAGGGCTAGTGGAACCGGTGAAAGAACTACCATACCAAGGTATTTTAGGTAGACAAGGGGAAGTGTATCCATCCTATGAGGCATATCGTAAGGACTATGATCATGGTGGTCCAGTGGTAGGCATTTTCTTTTATCGAGATGAATGGGTGCAAGGTCAATTAGACTATCCCTATGCACTGTATGATCGTGCATTAGAACAAGGACTATCGCCTGTATTAGTATTTGGTCAATACAGCAGTAAATCTGGTGGACAATTACGGTGGTACGATTGTTGGCACACGTTGTTTGCGGATCAAGTGAAAGAGACCATATCTCTCATCATTAATACATGCAAATTCTCCATGATTGGCTTGCAGGGGGCGAGCCGTGATGAAATGACGGAGTTAGGGATCCCTATCTTGCAGGGCTTTGTTACCTATACTACCCTTGAAAGCTGGCAAACACGTTCACAAGGGTTAGAGCCTATGGATATATCCTTTTCCTTGTCATTGCCGGAAATCGATGGCATTTTAAACGGTCATATTGTAGGGACCAGAACGTACTCAGAGGAAAGAGGCTACTACTTCAAACCATACACTAAGGGCATTCAAAAGTTAATAGACCAAGCAAAACGATGGATTACCTTACAACAAAAACACAGGTCAGAAGTTAAGATTGCTCTGTTTCTTCATAATTATCCTCCCAAAAATTCACATATTGGCAATGCCTGTGGGCTAGACACACCAGAATCTGTACTACGGTTGTTGCAAGAATTAGAACAGAACGGATATACAGTGGATGGTATCCCTCAAACGAGTGAAGATCTCATGACGATACTGACCAAATATGCTACGAATGACGTAGATTGTTTGACGGATTCAGCTGTAGAGAAAGCCCCAAAACTACCGAAAGAAGTGTATGCGACGTGGTTTTCAAAGCTGGATAATGCTACCCAAGAATCACTACTACAACATTGGGGACAGCCCATAGGAACGATATTTGTAGAAGAGGAGGAGCTCATCATTCCCGGTGTGGCCTTTGGCAATGTGTGGGTCTTAGTACAGCCACCACGTGGATTTAGTGATAACCCAGATGCACTGTACCATTCACCAGATATTCCGCCTACGCATCACTATGAGGGAGTATATCATTGGGTGCGTACTGTATTTCAAGCCGATGTGGCGATTCATATGGGAACCCATGGCAACTTAGAATGGTTACCTGGTAAGGGAACGGCTTTAAGTTCCTATTGTTACCCGCAGTTAGGTATCGAAGATATACCCAATCTCTATCCGTACTGGACGACTATTGTCGGTGAAGGTATCCAAGCAAAACGGCGTAGCCATGCTGTTTTACTTAGCTATTTATCGCCACCTATGAAACGGTCTGGTTTATATGGTGACTATGAAACATTGGAGCGGTATCTTGATGAATATGACCATATGAAAGCACAGGAGATGGGGCAGGAACAAGTAGTACTAGGATATATCTTATCTTCTGTGAAAGATTGCCATTTAGAGCACTTGTGCGAAACCTTCGACTGGTACCAAGAGGGCGGTCAGGTATACTTTGTGACAGATAGATCTGTCAGTGAAGAAGAGTGGCGCTCCTTAGCTGACTCCATTCATGCAGACGAGGCAGAAGAACTGTTAGGGGATATTCACAATTATTTGATGGACATCCAAAATCGTCATATTCGTTGTGGCTTGCATATTTTGGGGCAAAATCCAACTACAGAGGAAGAAGATGGATATATTGATGCTTTCATAGACATGTATGGTGTGCCAGACGATGCACAGAAAGAAACGTTGTGTGAGGCCTACCTCGCAGGGTTGCGCCAAACCACAGAAGAAATGTGCCAATTGTTACGAGGTTTAGAAGGGAACTATATTCCACCTAATATTGGTGGCGCTGTTACTAATGGTGGTATCGATGTGTTACCGATGGGGCGCAATTTTTATGGCGTCGATGAACGGAACTTGCCGACCGTGCCTGCCTATGCCATCGGTTGTGAACTAGGCGATGTGTTGCTCAATGAATATATTCGAGAAGAACAGCGATATCCAGAGGAAATTGGTATTGTCTTGTGGGCTGACAATACGCAACGAACTCACGGTCAATGTATTGGTGAAGTATTCTATTTATTGGGTGTACGACCAGTTTATACAGGAAGTCGTGTGTCCGATTTAGAAGTCATACCTCTCGAGGAATTAGGGCGACCACGCATCGATGTAACAAGTCGTATTAGTGGACTATTCCGAGATATGATGCCTTCCGGTGTCATGTGGATTGCAAAAGCGGTGCAAATGGTAAACGCCCTTGATGAAAATCATAGTGTGAATTATGTAAAAAAACATATAGACCTAGATACAGATGCATTAGTAGAAGATGGTATGGACTATGAAGAAGCGATCAAGGCTGCTACGATTCGTGTCTTTGGCGATGCACCAGGCGCTTATGGGGCAGGAGTGAATCAAATTCTAGAACAAAGCAACTGGTCTACTCGTGAAGACTTAGCCAATGCCTATGTCACCTGGGGTGGCTATGGATATGATGGGCAAGGGGAAATTATTCCAAGCCATCAACAGTTTCGCAAGCGATTAGGTTCCATCGAAGTGACTGTGAAAAATGAAGATAATCGAGAGGTTAGTTTGTTGAGTACAGATGATTTCAATGCCTACCATGGGGGCATGATCGCGGCTGTGGAGGCGGTGAAAGGTACTAAGCCGAAATCATTCATAGGCGATACAACGTACCGCAAAGATATTTTGGTGCGGTCATTAGAAGATGAAATTCATCGCCAGTTCCGTAGTGAACCTATGAACCCTATTTTTATAGAGGGTATGATGAAACACGGCTACAAGGGGGCGGCGGATATGGCTTCCTATGTACAACATACCTATGAATGGGACGCCACTAGTGATATGATTCAAGATTGGATGTATGATGCCTATACAGACGAGTATGTCATGAATCAGGACGTACAGGACTGGATGCGCCAAGTCAATCCTTGGGCATTAGGGACCATTTGTCATACTTTATTAGAAGCAGAACAACGAGGACTTTGGAAGGCCAGTGAGGAACGCAGAGAAGGATTGCGGGATGTGGCAATGTCCTTAGAAGATGACCTAGAGGGGTATTATGATGAAACGTAATGGGATCAAAATGACTAATATATATCCTTTTACAGCCTTAGTAGGACAAGATCAAATGAAATTGGCCTTACTCCTCAATGCGGTAGATCCACGGGTAGGTGGTGTGTTGATACAAGGTGATAAGGGAACGGCAAAATCGACGGCGGTACGAGGCTTAGCCAAGGTGCTGCCTATGCATCGTGATGGCACACCGATGAAAGTGGTGGACCTTCCATTGCATTGCACAGAAGACAGATTGGTGGGAACCTTGGATATTGAACGGATGCTGCAAGAGGGGAAGCAAGAGTTTTCTCCAGGTATTTTATTTGAGGCTCACGAAAATATTCTTTATGTGGATGAAGTCAATTTACTAGAGGACTACTTAGTGGATACATTGTTAGATGTGGCGGCCATGGGTGTAAATCGGGTTGAACGTGAGGGCATTAGCCATAGTCATCCATCACGATTTATTTTGGTGGGCACCATGAACCCCGAAGAGGGGGCCATTCGCCCACAATTGTTAGATCGCTTTGGTCTATCTGTGACTGTGAAAGCAGAAACAGATGTAGCATTGCGGATGGAAGTATTGCGCCGTCGATTGGCCTTTGAAGATACTCCACAAGACTTTATTGAGTCTTACCGCAAGGACGATGAAGTGTTACGTGAAACCATCGATGCAGCTCGCAAGGCGTTACCTACCATTGCGGTCGATTCGAATCTATTAGAATTGATTGCGAATATATCCATTACTGTAGGCGTAGAGGGACATCGTTCAGATATTACATTGCTCAATAGTAGCCGTGCTTTGGCGGCCTTACAAGGGGAGTCCCGTGTGACGATAGAGCATCTAAAACAGCTGACACCTCTTGTGGTATCTCATCGAATGAAACGGAAACCTTTTGAGCAACGTGAATTTGATGAAAGTATACTAGACAATTTATGGGCTACCTATGAACGAGTTTGCAAATAGTAGAAAATCTATTTACCAGATAACGCATTTTACGTAACTAGCTTAACTAACAGAGGCTTTGTTAAAGGAGGTGAATGGCGTGAGTGAACAAATACATACAGGCATTCACCTCTTTTTGCAAGAACCTTTGTTGCGGACATTACTCATTTCAGGTGACGTAGGTACGGGAAAAACATATGCCCTGTTACAAGCATTGCATGATAGGGGCCGAACCTATACAACGATTACATCTCATACAGATGTGAGTGCTATGCAGGAAGCGGTGGATATACAAAGGACCTTAGAAACAGCTCAAATTGTAAAACAAGCACATCCTTGGGATGTGTATGATTTGCTCATCTGCGAAGGATTGGATCACTTTGACCGGTCTATGTGGTTATGGATTCTTTACGAGCAAAATCGGCGATACGAAGCGGGGAGGCCACTACAAATCATTGGAACCTATACAGGAGCAGAAGGGCTTTCAGAATGGGTCTATGATATGGATTTGTGGATACCCGTAGAATCACCGGATGTGGACACTAGAGTGCGGGTCCTAGCAGATAGGGACGATGCGGAAACCTATGAGATAGGTGTGGCTCGTGAAAGTCATCACAGAGCGGGGCCTCTTCACGAGGGAACAGCCATAGATGCACCTAGAATCCCGATGGTGCATGATAGCATATATACATATATTTCCAGTCTAGTAGAGAGATTTAACATTTCCTTTATGGGAATGGAATATATTTTACTAAAAGCGGCCATAGGTTTAGCTAGAGAAAAAGGTCATCAGTTTGTGGAGCCTACTGATATAGAAACAGTACTCCCGTGGACATTACCACAAAAGATGGAGAACCTAGTAAACTCTCTGACACAGCAAGAGGGAGAGGCACAGGAACCATCAGGTCGAAGGACATCCGGTGAGACAAGAACGGAACAAGAGGAAAGAGAAGAGACCAGTTCTCCGCAGAAGGTTGGCAATGGCCAGTTACAGGATGGGCAAGGGGAAAGAAGTCCTCAAGGAATGAGATCAGATGATGATGGATCGTATGAGATGCAAAACGAAGTAGAAGAGGACATTAACCAAGATACAAATCAGGCGGAGAAAGAAAATGGTTCTGTCTATACGGAGTTAGATGGACCACTAGGAAATGATACAGATAGAGAAGGTCGCAGTACATCCCATAGAGATAAGGTGGAGGAGTCCTTCGTACTTTCAGAAGCTGTGGAAATACAGGTGTTACATCTATATGGGATGTTGCAATCTGGGGCTGCAAAGAAACACATAGATATCAGTGATGACGGTCGAGGGCCTAAGGTACATCGTCATGGAAGTACAGGGAGAACCATTGCCTGGATACCAACGATAGTACAGGGGATTGTACGGAGCCAGCAATTGCCGATTCACCTAACACTAGAAGACATCAGATATGCTATGCATCAGGAGATTCCCAAAGAAGCTATCTATTTAGTAGTTGATACGAGCGGATCTATGGGACAGAGACAACGATTACAGAGGACGGAACAGTTACTTTCACAATTAGTACAGATGATGTATGTAAAACGACAGTATGTATCGCTCATTACCTTTCAAAAGCAGGGGGCTCAATGTGTGGTGCCCTTGACACAGCGAATCGAGACCATCCCTAAAGCATTGAGAGAAACTCGTATTGGCGGCAGAACGCCCTTTGTAAAAGGCATTGAGGAAGCGGTCAAACAGATAGGCATCGACATGTCTCAAATGGGGCATGTGCAGGCAAAGGTCGTAATCATTACAGATGGGAAGGTCACCTCACAAGCACTGCAGGGACTAGACGATATTGGTGGATGGCTTGCGAATCAGGGGATACAAACGACGGTTATCGATACAGATACCAGTTTTGTTCGCATGAACCGTGGGAAAGAGATTGCTTGCATGTTAGACGCAGAGTACGTTAGAATGCAAGATATATAGCTTTCAGGCATGAATGTAAAGGGCTCCTCCATATCTTACTAGATAAATCATGAGTTCTTTTTGCAATCTTAGAACTTATATTATAGAAATTCATCAATATAGATGCAGTGACTAGTGACAGAATGTATAGGTAAATACACGTGCCATATGCTACAATAGAAAGTAGAATCCAAATTTGGTTTAATAAAAGGTAAAGGTGTAACTATAGATGGAAAAACGACAAGATTATTTGCAAATGATTGCAGGTGAGTCAGTGTCTCGTAGACCGGTTTGGTTTATGCGTCAAGCGGGACGAAGTCAAGCGGCGTATCGCAAGATTAAAGAGCGATATAGCTTATTTGAGATTACTCATCAACCAGAACTCTGTGCGAAGGTGACTGCCCTTCCTGTTCATGAATACGATGTGGATGCGGCGATTTTGTACAAAGATATTATGACTCCATTGGTGCCGATGGGGGTAGATGTGAACATCAAATCGGGGATAGGACCGGTTATTTCCAATCCTATTCGGTCGAAAGAAGATGTGGATCAGCTACGAGATATTGTAGTAGAAGAATCATTGGATTTTATGGTGAAAACGATCCAAATGTTGACACAAGACATGCTCACAGTTCCATTGATTGGCTTTGCAGGGGCTCCTTTCACATTAGCTAGTTATATGATCGAAGGTGGTCCTTCCAAGAATTATCAGAAAACTCGCCAATGTTTAGTGGCAACCCCAGAGATTTGGCATGCTTTGATGGAGCGATTGACCACCATGTCCATTACGTATATGGAAGGTCAAATTCAGGCAGGTGTCAATGCGATTCAAATTTTCGATTCTTGGATTGGTGCCCTTTCTATGGAACAATATAAAAGCGGCGTATTCCCGTACATGAAACGAATCATTGGGACTATCAAAGAACGATATCCACACATTCCTATTACTATGTTCGGCGTAGGGACGAAGCATTTATTCCCAGTGTGGAAAGAATTGCCATTAGATGTGATCGGTTGCGATTGGCGATGCTCTATTGCAGAAGCCAGTGCGATGGGCATTAAGCAAACATTACAGGGGAATTTAGATCCTGCCTATTTATTTGCAGATTGGAAGACAATTCAAGGTGAAATTGACCGCATTTTGGCAGAAGGCGCTGCCCATGGAAAGCATATTTTTAACTTAGGCCATGGTGTTGTGCCAGATGCGAATCCTAAAGTATTGCGAAACATAGTGGAGTATGTACATGACAGAGGATAAAGAGATACAACAAGTTTGTGTATTGGTATTAGATTATGGCTCTCCCCGTTCCTTAGAGGATGTGAAAGCGTATTACACCCGCATACGGAGAGGCCATGCGCCAAGTGACGAAGAATTACAAGGCTTGCGACATAAGTATGAGCGCATTGGTGGACAATCCCAATTGATGGAGTCCACTGTATGGCAAGTAGAGCAATTACAAGAAGAGTTACAACAGGAACTGCCTGGTGCAAAGGTAACGGTGGTACAAGCACATAAATATATAGAGCCACTTATCGGGGATGTAGCCAAGGAATTGGGTCACTATGATGTAGTGGTGGTGTTCATGATGAACCCTTACGGAACAGATGTATTAAATGCATCCTATTTAGAACCACTACAACCCTTTATAAATGACCGATGGAAGGTAGTACCACATTGGGCGGATGCGCCTATATTAGTAGAATCTTGGGTAGAACGAGTGAAGGATACGTTGGATACATTACCAGCAGGGTCTAAACCGCAGTATGTGTGCACGGCTCATAGTGTGCCACTGATGAAAGGAATATCCTATGATGGCTATGTGCATAGTTTACAACAAGTGATGCAGTCCTTAGCTGATCAATTACAGTTGCCGAATGCTACCTTAGTTTGGCAAAGTGCAGGTACTCGTGGGGAGTGGCTGACACCTACCGTGGAATTTGTGACAGAACAAGCGAGTGCGCACGGGTATACTCATGTGGTATATATACCCATCGGCTTTACTTGCACGCATATGGAAGTGTCCTATGATCTAGATATAGAACGACGAGAGCAATGTGAACAGTTGGGTATGACCTATGTGCGCGTACCTATGCCAGATCGTGATACTCTTTTTGTGAAAGCCATGGCACATGGTGTATTAAACACTCTCTTGAAGGAGGGGTAATATGAAAGTAGCAATTATTGGCGGTGGCCTAACGGGCTTATCTGCAGCGTATTATATGGGCAAAGCATTTCCTAACTGGGAGATTCATGTCTTAGAATCTACCTCTCGTTGGGGCGGAAAAGTGCAGACGAAACGCCACGACGGATATGTGGTGGAAGTAGGACCCGACTCATATTTAGCTAGAAAAACGGCGATGACAGATTTAGTAAAGGAAGTGGGATTAGGCGATACCTTAGTGCGCAATGCTACAGGGGAATCCTACATTTACCATCAAGGCCGCATGAAGCCGATTCCAGGGGGCTCCATCATTGGCATTCCTACAGAGTTTCTTCCTTTTGCCACATCTAGCCTGTTGAGTTGGGCTGGCAAAGTACGTGCTGGATTAGACTTTTTCAAGAAACCCTATCCGGAAAAGGGAGATATGAGCATTGATGCGTTTTTCCGTTACCATCTAGGGGACGAGCTCGTGAATCTATTGATTGAACCGCTCTTATCTGGTATTTATGGTGGGGACTTGAAACGGTTAAGTTTATTAGGGACCTTCCCAGAGTTTCGTCAATTAGAACAAAAGCATGGAAACTTGGTAAAAGGCATGATGGCTATGCAACGTATGCGCAACCAGTCTGGAGCCAATGCAGAAGGTCAATTTGCACAGCTCACAGGGGGGTTAGCCTCCTTAGTTGATGCGTTAGTGGAGCAAATGCCAAAGAATGTATCTTTACATACATCGACTGAGGTGCTAGAAGTAACATACACAGATACTCGCTATGCAGTACGAACACAAGGTGGCACAGAATCTTACGATCGCCTTGTGGTGACAACACCACCGAAGGCGTATGCATCATTCTTTGTAGGAGATACGAAGTTTGATGAGTTGCGCCATATGGAGCAATCTTCCTGCGCTATCGTGATTATGAGTTTGCCGAAGTCAGCCTTTACAAAACCATTGCAAGGTACAGGCTTTGTTATTACCCGTAGTACAGACACTCCATTGACAGCATGTACTTATATTTCTAGCAAATGGCCACAAACAACACCACAGGACAAGGTGGTATTGCGCGTCTTTTTAGGAAAGCCAACAGATTCAACAGTGGATACGCACAGTGAAGAAGAATTATGTGAATTGGCACTTTCAGAAATACGGAAGATATTAGGGTTCAAAGGCGATCCAGAGTGGACAGAAGTGGTGCGATTACAAAAAAGTATGCCTCAATATGAAGTGGGTCACAAAGAACGAGTGGCAACTCTCATGGACCATGTAGCAGAAAGCTATCCAGGTTTGGCTCTTATTGGAACGCCGTTTAAGGGCGTAGGCATGCCAGACGGTATCAAGCAAAGTTATGAATTAGTGGAATCATGGAAAGAAGAAATTAAGGAGGTAAATCCTATGGAAATACATACAGAGCCTAAACAGGAACATTCAGAACCTAAGCATGGTCATTTTGGCGCAGTGGCCATGGAAGGACGTCCAGAACCGACAGGGTTAGAAAAAGTTCCAGAAACATACGAAGGTTGGTTCAGCTTGCACGCCAATTATTCCATCAATTTTGAAAAATGGAGACATTGGACAACGGAGCAACGAAAAGAAGCATTAGAATCCTTTAAGGATTTTATTGGTGGATTGGAAACGGCCCATGAAGCACGTGAAAGCAGTTATGCTATGTATCAAATCAATGGACACAAAGGAGATATCATGTTCTGGTTCTTGCAACCAACTTTGCAAGAGTTGAATGAAGTAGAGTTACAATTAAAGAAATTGCCTATCTTCAGCGTATTACAGCCAGAGTCTTCCTTTGTCTCGGTCATCGAAGTGAGCAATTATGTAAAATCTCCGAAAGACCATCCAAAGGTGCAAGCTCGGTTGTATCCTAAAATCCCTCGCTTGGCATGCATGTGCTTTTACCCAATGGCAAAACAGCGTAATTTGACAGATAACTGGTATATGTTAGATCGTCAAAGTCGAGGCAAAATGATGCGTTCTCATGGACAAATTGGCAAAACCTATGAGGACACTATCAAAGAGTTTACCACAGGCGCTTTTGGCATGGACGATTGGGAATGGGGCATTACCTTGATGAGCGATGATCCGATTCAGTTTAAAAAAATCGTCAATGAAATGCGCTTTGATGAAGTGAGCGCTCGTTTTGGCATCTTTGGGCCATTTACGATTGGCACACGGTTGACTCTAGAAGGGTTAGATCATCTGTTTATGGTATAATGAAACCAATGATGAAGGAGTGATGTCATGAAATTATTAGCCATAGATTTAGATGATACGCTGTTGCGAGATGATAATACCGTGTCTGACTATACTAAGGAAGTACTTCGCAAAGCGCAGGATAAAGGCATAGAGGTGCTCATTGCCACAGGGCGTATGTACCAAACTGCCTATCCTGTGGCGCATCGCTTAGGCTTAGGGGATGTACCGATGGTGCTCTATTCTGGTGGTGTGATCCAACGGGTTGAAAGTAAAGAACTCATTTGGGAACGAGCTATACCACCAGAGGTGGCATGCCAAGTGCTAGCTTTGACAAAAGAGCACAATATCTACATTCAATCCTATATTGATGATGAACTATTAGTGCACAGTGAAACGGATTTCTCCCGCCTCTATGAAGAGGTGACTGGTGCAAAAGCCGTGTACGTAGGAGATGCCATCTACGAACCTCAAAAAGGGACGAATAAATTGTTAGTGGTGGAAGACCCTGCGCGGATGGCAGAGGTAATTCGCATACTTTCACAGGAAGTGGGAGATGTGGTGGATCTTGTGCGGTCAAAGGTGAATTTCCTAGAAATCGTGGCGCCTCATGTGTCGAAAGGGGAAGCCTTGGCATTTATGGGTGAACGATTGGGGATTGGACTCGATGAGATGGTGTCCTTTGGGAACTCAGAAAACGATATTTCCATGTTGCAAGCCACAGGTCATTCTGTAGCGGTTGGAAATGCAGAGGACCATGTGAAAGAGATTGCCAAGGAAGTATGCGACACCAATGAACATGATGGAGTAGCCAAGTGGATCGAGGCAAATGTGTTATAAAGTGATGTAGGAGGGCCTCATGGAAGGGTTTCGTTTAATTATAGTGACCGGTATGTCCGGTGCAGGTAAAACACAAGTGATGCAAGTATTGGAAGATATGGGCTATTTCTGTATCGACAATATTCCTCCAGTGTTGATTCCTAAATTCAGTGAAATTTGTCGCCAAAGCGGGGGCTCAAAGGTCGGTCAAATTGCGTTAGTCGTTGATATCCGCAGTCGTGAGTTCTTTGATGACATGAACAGCGCCCTTGAAGACTTGAAGGCTATGAATGTACCCTATGAAATTGTCTTTATGGAAGCCAGCGACGATACCTTGATTCGCCGCTATAAGGAAACTAGACGCAGCCATCCATTGGCGCCATCTGGTCGTATTATTACTGGTCTTACTCAGGAGCGGGCTCTATTAGAAGATGTGCGTAGCAAGGCAGATCATATTATCGATACTACGAATATGAAAACATCGAGTTTGAAATCCTTTATGCGCCGTACGTTCAGTCATGTGAAAGAACAAACTGATGGCATGGCGATTACGGTGGTGAGCTTTGGATTTAAATTTGGTATGCCAATCGATGCCGATATGGTGTGGGACGTGCGATTCCTGCCGAATCCTTACTACATTCCGGAATACCGTCATAAATCAGGCCGTGTGCCAGTGGTGAAAGACTATATCCACTCTTTTGAAGTAACTGATGAATTTAAAAAGCATTTCTTCAATACGTTGGACTTCCTTGTGCCCAATTATGAGCAAGAAGGAAAGAGTCAGTTCATCGTAGCCGTTGGCTGCACTGGCGGTATGCATCGCAGTGTGGCTATGGCGGAAGCCTTATACACACATTTGAAAGAAAAAGGCTGCAATGTCTCTGTCGAGCATCGTGATATGATGCGCAACCATGTGGAAGAAGATGTAAATCCACGTTCTAAATCTGACCTATAAGAAAGGAGTCAGGCGAGTATCGTCTGGAAAGCCTATGAAATATAACAATTGGATGCGTTGGTTTGCGCCGGGCATTAATATCAAGCGTTGGCTCTTTCTTTTCTCCTTGGGGACGATTTGGCTCATGGTAGGTGTTCTCATGATGATGAACTACCAGTGGATTAGTAATTTTGAGGATATCTTTTTAGAGTTTTTATTCCATCTTACGGGGTCCTATAACTATACAGTCATTGCTAGTTTAGGGTTCTTGGGCATCGTAGCAGGCAGTATAGCTATGCTCTGGGGGATTCGAAAATTGATCCAAACCATTGTGAATGCTATCTTGCCAGATCGAGAAGATGGAGTGAGTGATTACATCTTTGAAAAAATCCGCTTAGGACAAGGTCCTAAGATTGTCGTTATCGGTGGCGGTACGGGCTTGTCTATGTTATTGCGGGGGTTAAAGAGTAAGACCACGAATCTTACAGCTATCGTGACAGTAGCCGATGATGGCGGTTCTTCGGGACGTTTGCGGGAAGACTTTCAAATGATTGCCCCTGGAGATTTGCGAAATTGTTTAGTGGCGTTAGCAGAAAAAGAAGGGCTCATGGAAGAACTCTTTCAGTATCGATTTACAAAAGGCGTAGAACTATCGGGCCATAGTTTCGGAAATTTATTTTTAACGGCTATGACGCAAGTTCTGCATGATGATGTGGAAAAGGCCTTAGAAGCATCGAGCAAAATTTTACAGGTTCGGGGACGCGTCATTCCTTCGTCCACAGAGGAAATCAAACTCATTGCAGAGCTAACGGATGGCACCATCGTGGAGGGGGAAAGTAATATTCCTCATGGTGGAAAGCCAATCGCCAAGGTGTATACTGAGCCACATAGACCATCCCCTGTAGGGGCGGCCTTACAAGCCATTGATGAAGCGGATGCCATTATACTGGGGCCGGGCAGTTTATATACATCAGTGATGCCCAACTTGTTAATTAATAAAGTGGCGGATCATATTGCCAGTTCCAAAGCGGCTAAAATTTATATCTGTAATGTCATGACTCAACCGGGAGAAACGGATGGATACACTGTGTCGGACCATGTGAAAGCCATTGAAAATCACAGTGAACCGGGTATTATAGATACGGTTTTAGTCAATGACAATCGCATTCAAGATGCGACGCTAGAACATTATAAACAAGCTGGTCAAGAACCGGTGGAAGTCGATATGGATGTGCTCCAAAAGATGGGAATTCGCACAATTCGTGCGAACCTTGTAGACAGTCAAGACAAAGCGGTACACAATTCAGAGCGATTGGCAAAAGTTGTGATGGATGTGGTCTACGCTTTACAAACTGATATTGAACCACATATTTTAGAATATTATTTACAACGTGAAGATCATTGATAGAGGAAGTAGAGCCTGTAGGGGCTCTATTTTCTGCTATCTCATGGATAAGAGAGGAGAGGCTATGTCATTTGCAGAAGATGTAAAAAATGAATTATGCCAATTCAAAACAGACGATGCATGGGCTGCTAAAGTAGAAGCCTCTTGTTTATTGCGCATGGGTGGATCCATATTGCTGGGGATGCAAGGCCGTGTAGGGGTGCGTTTGGTGACAGCCAATAATGCCGTAGCTCGTCGAGTGCTAGCCATTATTAAAGAACAATACGATTTACCTACCTCCGTACTAGTCCGTAAAGGACTGAACCTGCGGAAGAAAAATATGTACACTTTGACAGTAGAGCCTAGCGAGGCAAGTCGACAAGCATTAGAAGAATTACAGTTGTGGCCCGTAGATGCCATGATACCCGATGAATGGTTGAAAGATATGGAATCTAGACGAGCCTTTTTGCGAGGCGCCTTTTTAGGGCGTGGATCTGTGAACAAACCGCAGAGCAATTACCATTTGGAATTTATGACATCTAAAGAGAAATTTGCGGATCAAATTATTCGCGTTTTAAAGATGTTCCGCCTCAATGGGCGTAAAATCGAACGAAAAGAAGAGTTTGTCGTCTATTTAAAAGAAGGCGATGCGGTGACGTCCTGCTTGCAGATTATGGGCGCTCAATCGGCGTTGATGAATTTTGAAAATGTGCGGATCATGAAAGATGTACGAAACACTATTAATCGTCAAGTGAATTGTGAAACGGCGAACCTTCAAAAGACGGTAAATGCTGCGGTACGACAATTAGATGCGATCCGGATTATCGACAAGCACCAAGGCTTAGATTCCTTGCCAGTGCGCCTCTACGAAATGGCCATATTGCGCCAAGAATTGCCAGATGGGAGCTTGCAAGAGTTGGTAGACCTCTATGAAGAACGTTACCATCAACGGTTGACGAAATCCGGCATTGGACATCGTTTGCGCAAATTAGAGGCACTAGCATTGCAGTGGGAACCTCATGGATTGGAGATAGAATAGAAGCATGATGAACAGAAAACGGTGGCAACAATGGTTGCTAGGGAGTGTGCTAGCCCTACTAGGCATAAGTAGTGTCTATGGACAAGCGCCGAAAACAGTGAATATTGATGACTATACATTCACGCCCTTAGCGGTAAAAACGGTGAAAGAAGTAGATACCTTGTTATTATCAGATAGCCCTGAATATGTAAAAGAACCGGGCATCGTAGCAGCGGGTACATTGCAGGGAAAGAGTCGGATTTACTTTTACCATGTCAATGAAGGAGAAGCGCCTATGAAAGTGGGTATATTGTTGGAAAACAAAGGTACTGTGCCAGCTTTCATCGATGTGGAACGAGCTATCTATGCGAAACCAAGTCCAGATTATTTTAAAGTAGGACGAGAACTTTCCAAAGAGGAAATCCGTACAACCGCTTTGGAATTAGGTGAGTGGACCCGATTAGGTGTGAAGATTCCCGTGCGTTCTAAAGAGATGGAAGCGGTCATAAAAAAGGATGCAGAGCGTATTCAAAAAGAACTGAAAGCACGGGAGAAGCATAGAGAAGAAGCAATTCTTGACAGTCGAGAATCCCGCACTATTTCTTTGATCAACAACGATGATACAGACACACAGTTTGTATTGCAACCAGGAGAAGTACGCCCTATATTTCATGACTTAGAACAGGTGTTGGTTAAGAAGGATGATCTATTCAGCGGTATCGTTGATTTCAGCAGTACGGAACCAGTCTATGCGTCAGTGGCCATGATGGAACCAAAGTCTACAGTTCGTTATGGATTAAAGTTACTACCCACACATCCTATTGATGATGTGGAATTGCGAGGCACCTATGAGGGGATGCGTCGATTCCATGTGGTAGAGCCACAGTTTAATAGTGATGCAGGACCAGCTGCTTTTGAAGTTGCCAATGATCGAGAAGATGCTTTTATCAGTGGTGTTGATGAAACAACGGACAATAAAGTGGTAAAAAATAAAGGAAACTATGGTATTTCCAATGTGTATCTATTGCGCACAGAAGGGAAAAGTCCATTTGCTCTTTACCTTAATCCATTAGGTGGTGCCTTTAGCGGTAGTTTCAGAATTACATCCTCTAAAGGAAGTCATACTTATGATGTGCCATTAAAGGGTCCTTATTTAGGACATAAAACGGTGTACGATACACAGTTGTTAGATGTCTTTGAGGCACCTGAAGATTTGCTATTAGAATACATGTCTCCGGGAGCATCGAATTTACCAGTTCGATTCTTGTTAATACCACAAGTAGTTAAGGAAATGAAATCTAGTAGCAAAATACCGCAATATGTAACAGATTTGGTAGCAAGAATTTTGGGAAAATAATCAATTTTTATAGAGTGTAATCCAAATAGACATTTGATGAATTGCATACGAGTAATTATATTGTATGAGTAAATAAAGTTGGTATAATAGAATTATCTACAGAATGAAATATAACATTAATTTTTAAATAAAGCTGATATAATAGAATTATCTGCAGAATGAAATATTACATTAATTATTAAATAAATCAATAAAGACAAACTATATATTGACAATTATTGCCAATAAAAAATATAATGAGTATTAGAAATGATACTCAGATTAAAGTAGGCGATGTAGTTCGGTGAAGAGGCCCATTTGTTAGTCATATGAGACAGCAAATGGGCTTTTTT
>CAUQLO010000006.1:0-48990 GCA_963518725.1 uncultured Veillonella sp.
TTTTAGACTTTAAGCGTTTTACCTTAGAAGATAAGCCCCGTATTGATGCGTATTTCTCGGAGCATCATTATGAAGCGTCAGATAATAGTTTTACTACGTTGTTTATGTGGCAAGATATTTATGGCATTACTTGGGCAGAAGAAGAAGGTGTGTTATTTATTAAAGGTGGCGGTGTGACGGAATCTCCGTTTATGTTACCGCCGTTTGCAGGAAAAGATGCTAAGTTTGTAGATGGTTTACAAATGGCGAAAGTGTGGTTCAAGGAGAACCAGATTCCATTCTTGTTGAAAGGTGTTAACCCGATCATGATGGAACGGATGCAAAAGCTTTGTCCTGACTGCTATGAATTTACACCTGACCGTGACAATTTTGAATATATTTACCGTACGGAAGATATGATTACCTTATCCGGTAAAAAGTTGCGTCAAAAGAAAAATCATTTGAATCAATTCCGTATGCAATATTCTAACTACGAATATATGCCGATTGATGAAAATACGATTCCTCTCTGTCGTGAAGCGGCAGCGCAATGGGTGGAAACACATCATGAAGAAGGCATTGAAGATGAGCTGACAGCTATTAATTTACTCTTTGATCATTGGGATGCATTGGGCCTTGTAGGTGGTTGCATCAAATTGTTCGGACGAGTGGAGGCTTTCACCATTGGGGAAATGCTCAATGAGTATATGGCGCTTATTCATATTGAAAAAGCAAACCCGACGATTCGTGGTTTGTACCAAGCTATCAATAATGAATTTATTCGTCATGAGTTCGCTGATACAAAGTTTATCAACCGTGAAGAGGACATGGGCTTACCGGGTCTTCGCATGGCGAAAGAGTCCTATAACCCAGATCATTTTGCTGAAAAATATGATGCTCGCTGTGCCAAAGCCGGCGCTTGTGAGGAGACGCATCCATGACCTATTTTTGGGAAGGATTGCTCATCGGCTTTGCCGTGTTGGCGCCTATCGGGATGCAGAACTTATTCATCATTAACACAGCGCTGGTGCAAAAGGTGTCGCGCATCATCACGACCATTCTCATCGTGGCGTTTTTCGACCTCACCTTGAGCGTGTCCGCCTTTTACGGAATCGGTGCCATCTTTGACATTTGGCCATTTCTGAAAGGCATAGTGCTCCTCTTGGGTGGGGCGGTCATCTTTTACATGGGCTACACCGTGTTCAATTCGGAGCCGAACGTATCTCATGTGGATACGAATGTGACTATCTGGAATATCGTGACCACTGCCTTTGCGGTGGCGTGGCTGAATCCGCAAGCACTCATCGATGTGACGATGATGTTTGGTGCTGTGAAAGCCAGCATTCCAGAGGAAGCCTCCCTCTATTTCTTACTAGGATATATCGTATCTGCTTTTGCTTGGTTTGGGGCGTTGTCTACGATCATTCACAAGCTGTCAAAGCGCATCAAGATTTCGCAATTGGTGTGGATTAACCGTATCTGCGGATTGATTTTATTCGGCTATGGGGCGAAGTTATTTATAGACGGAGTGTTGCTGTATATATAAGCTATAAATCATTCGTTGCATATTCCGATGAGATATTGGACTATAATAGCTAATTGGGGTATGCGTTCGGGGATGCATACTTGAAAGAGCCGGCTACACTGGCTCTTTTTCTATATCAGTAAACTTTTAAAAAAGAAGTGTATAAAGGGTCTAGCAGTAGGCCCTTATTTTTTTATATAATAATACCATAATGTATTCGAATTATTTTCTATGTACCATGCGATGGAAGAGGGATTATTTTGAAATTTAGACTAGCAAAAGACACGGACACAAAGGATGTAAAACGATTGTGGGCCTATTGTTTTGAACCAGAAGATCATCCATTTTTTAAATACTATTTCAGCAAAGCCTATGAGCCAGAAAATACCCTTGTTGGTATTGATCGTAGCTACTTGGTGAGTACCGTCCATTTGCGTCAAAATACAATTCGTGTGCGCGGTGTGGACTTGTCTATGTCTTACATGGTAGGGGTGGCTACGGACCCTATTGCCCGTCGCAGTGGGGTTGGTGAAAAATTATTGCAAGCGGCTATGGAAGAATTGAAACAGCGCGGACAAGGTTTGACAATCCTCATGCCATCTTATGCGGGCTTTTACCAAAAACATGGTTGGGAGCTGTATGCGCATCAATGGGTGCAAACCATGAAATTAGAAGAGCTGAGCCCTCTTACAGAGCGTCGATTGTCCTATGGTATGTTGCGATCTCCACGGGAGTGGAAACGATTAGCTGGGGTCTATGAAACGTACACGAAACCCTTGTCGGGCTATGCGGTGCGGAAAGAAAAAGAATGGGTACGCCTCTTAGAATCTATTTTTGCAGAAGGTGTGCAAGTAGGGTATGTGAAAAACGACTCTGGCCAACTAGAAGGGTATTGTTTCTATCGCTTAGGCGAACCGGAAATTGCAGTGACAGAATTTGTGTACACCACACGGCGCGCCCAAAAAGCACTGTTGAACTTCTTGTATAATCATCGCTCTCAAGGTGAGACGATTCGCTGGAACGAGGGCAGTATCGACCAAGGGTACATCTTTCACCCAAATGGAAAAACAGGCCACAGCACGATGCCGTTCATGATGAGTCGTGTGGTAGACGTGAAACTAGCTATGGAAAGCATTCCCGTTCCAGTGGCATTAGAAGGGTCCATCCAATTTTCCATACGAGATTATCTCTGTGATTGGAACCATGGAACCTATGTGGTGTCCTACAAAGAGGGGAAAGCCCACGTGGTGAAACATAAGGAATATATGGATGTAAATGCGAAAATCGAGATTACGGTGGGTGCCTTGAGCTTGCTCTTGATGGGACGCATGACGGCGACAGAACTGGCCTTTGAAGATAAGCTATCAGGACCGGACCATATCCTTGAAGTATTGAATCGTGCCTATCCAAAACAACATACCTATATTAACGAATGGTGGTAAGAACATGAGGACACAAAGAGATACAACAGCATGGCGCTTTCCATCCAATGACAATGGACAAATCTTTGGCATAGCCGACTCTGGAGTGGAGACCTTTAACGGGTCTCCTATTACTTCATTAGCACGAGAAATTTGTCAGAACTCCTTGGATGCTAGCGATGGTAGTGGACATCCAGTGCGGGTGGAGTTTAGCGCCTTTTCCATTCCTACGGGGGATATTCCTGGCATCGAGACATTGCAGGATGCCTTTCAGCGGGGATACCAATTTTGGTCCATCCAACAATCTGACAAGGCTCGCAAGTTCTACAGTGCGGCGATGGATGCTACTCATGAAATGATGATGACCTGTTTACGCATAAGCGACTTTCATACAACGGGGCTGACCGGCGCTAAGGATACCTATAATTCGCCGTGGTGTAACTTGATTAAATCGACTGGTGCTTCCGATAAAAGTGGCACCAAAGGGGGATCCTTTGGCATTGGTAAATTTGCGCCCTATGCGTGTTCTCGGTTGCGCACAGTCTTGTACAGTACAGTGGCGCAAGATGGCGTGTCTGCCTACCAAGGTGTGTCTCGTCTGACATCCTTTACCCAAGTAGATGGAACTATTACGCAGGGCACAGGTTTTTATGGGCAGGAAAAAAATACGCCCATTTGGGAATCGTACTCCTTAGACCCTGATTTCACACGTCCTTCCGATGTGTACGGGACAGATGTATTTGTGCTAGGCTTTCACAGTTTTGCCCATTGGGAAGAAGATATGATCGGCGCTATCCTCGATGGATTCCTCTATGCCATATTGCGTGGCACTTTGGTGGTGAAAGTAGGCCATCAAGAGATTTCGAAAGATACTTTGCCAGCACTTATCGCTCGCTATACAGAGCGAAAAAATGATCGACCGGACCTCAGAAAAGGCTATGCCGACGTGTACTACCGTGTCTTGACGGGAGACGAAGAGACGTGTCCCACTTTTACCATGACTGTGGACAAACCAGGTATGCGTGGGGAAGTCGAGTTACGCCTCTTGATTAGCGAAGATTTGCAAACATGCCGTCGGGTCGCCATGATTCGTGAAACGGGTATGAAAATCCTAGATAAAGATCGAATCAATGGAGTGATTCCATTTGGTGGAACCTTGTATATTAAAGGTCATGAACTCAACGGATATTTACGTAATTTAGAAAACCCACAGCACATGGAGTGGGAAATTGAACGGGCAGACCGACCAGAAGAGGCACGGAAGTTATTGTCTTCTTTCACAAGGTTTATGAAAGAACAGTTGAAAACCTTGCAAAGTGAAGATGTACAAGATAGCTTGGACCCTGCTGTAGGGGAACTGTTGCCAGCCCTAGAAACGGGTGGGGAAGAGAAACAGCAAGTGGACCATGTGTCGGACCGGATTCGCCATATTGAGGTGAATAAGCAAAAAACGCTTGTTACAAAGAGTCGTAAAAAAGGGGATGACCCTCTCTTTGAAGATTACGAGCCTCACAAAGAAGCGCAGACCCAACAGCTAGAAGGTGGTCTCGGTCAAAAGCGGATTACACGCCAACGAAGACAGCGGACCACCTTGCCAACTCGCGCAGGGGACCGGCAGATGACGGCGCAAAAGCGCATTTCTGTGATTCCTTTCAAACGGTCTAGAATCATCTGTTTAAACCGCAAAGAAGGGATCTACCAGATTGTGTTTGTCCCAACGGTGCATGCCCAAAATGGCATGATGGACGTATTTATGGTGGCGGAAAGTAGCCATTATCGGGCGAACCTATTAGAGGTGGACTGCACGGGGAACCCGAACTGCTATATGGAAGGGAATCGCATTCGTGGATTGACCTTTATGAAAGATACGCCGATGCGGATTACGGTTCGCATCGATTATAAAGACTTCTGTTCGATGGAGGTAGTGGCCTATGGAAATAAGACAAAAGCTGTATCCGTATCCGGTTTTAGCAAACTATTCCGATGATTATGTAGACAGTTCCTTTCAAGTAGATATACAGCTTGCCAATGATGGATACGATGTGAAAGTCACCTTAGAAGCGAACTTATCTTGCTCTGCCCTAGATGCGCTCATCTTTGAAGGGCGCGCCGTGTATGCCTATCACTTTGAGTGCGCGCAAACGGGCTTTCGCCGTGTGTACGAGTCGAGAGAACGGTCTTTGCAATGTTTGTTGCTGGATAAGGAAATTAATGGGCGCTTGGAAATCTGTACATTCATCGTGGCGAAAGAAGACATTCCGAATTACACGTCGTCGAACTTTCACGAAGATTATGTAGGGCAATCTTTTGAAATCGAGGAAGGATGCATCCTTGCCGTAGGGGATACCTTTGATACAGATATTGAAAAAGTAGTGGACGATTTGAGTCATACGCCGTCTATTTTTACGATTACGAAACATCCTGATGAAAGTTACCAACACATGGTGGTGGACTATGAGCAACAGAAATTGATTATTAAACTGCCCGTCCACGATTATACGAGCTATAAAGCGATTTTCGGGAATGTGTCGATGCGTAAGGTTCTGCACTCGATGACGATTATTCCTGCCCTCATCTACGTGTTGTCGGAACTAAAACAGATGCGTGTGGAAGAGCGCATGGACTATGAAGATAAAATTTGGTATCGCACTATTCGCAGTGTATTGAAGAGGAGCTTTCAGTGCAGCTTGGAAAGCGAAGAATTTGAGGAATATTCCATGATGGACTTAGCTCAGAAAATGTTGCACAATCCTATTTCAGGGGCGTTCAGTACCCTTGTGTATGGAATGGATTCGATAGGAGATGAGGAGCCATGAAATTACAATTAATCTCCCAAGACAGTATCGATATTATCAAGAGTAATTTAGAGATTTGGAAAACTCGATTTGATGCGGACGACGCTACATGGCTAGAAGAAAAGCTAGAGGGAATGCTATTTTTGCCCACGTCCTATGAGGACATTCCAGATTTTGAACTGGTGATGGATGGGGAAAATCCGTTTGCCACAGAAGCGAAGAACGTAGAAATTGTGTATAGCAATTTACAGTTTTTGACGGACTCCCAAGCGTCGGACGAACGCCTGTGGGCGGGGTTAGGGCTCAGCTATTTTTGGAAGTACATCAAGTACCGCTGGGCCATTGATGGGCGCTCCTCAGTGGATACCTTGCGGAACCACTTCTTCTTTGGCATGGGACCACGGGTGTCCTTAACTCGACAAGGTGTGGCTCGCCTGTGGTGGATCGGGCGCTTGACCTATGATGGACAGCGGTCAGACCCATTTGAGCTAACGAAACTAGTTTGCGAACAAGCTAGTTTTATACCGGACATCTTAGAACGGAATACATCTAACAACCCGCGCATCGTCCATGCTTTCCTAGATGCTTTGTTGGCACTTCGAGTCGAAGGCATTACCATCACCGCAGAATTAGTGCGAGAGCTCAGTAAGTATCTTAACGTGTTAGGTGGTACCTATCTCTTGGACTGCTTGTCACCAGAAAAAATTATGCTGAAAGTAACGGAAAAAGGAAGAGAATTAGCTGAGGGGAATTAGAAAAGAGATATAATACAAAAAAGCGAACCATGAGGAAGTGGTTCGCTTTTTTGACATTAAATAATTATATCTTATTGTGTTATAATATAATTATAGTTCGTTAAAGAGAACTATTTAACAGAAAAAACGATATTTTATATTAAAATTAGTGACATATATCAACGAGTTGAATGCGGAGGAATAATATGTCAAGATTATGTTATAAAAAGCTGTTTAAAAAGCTTATAGATGTAGATATGAAAAATATAGAACTTATGGAAAAAGCAAAAGTTAGTAAAAGCACATTTTATAAACTCAAAAATGGCGATAATGTCACAACAGATGTTTTGCTTCGAATATGCGATGTATTACATTGTGATATATCTGATATAGTAGAATGTGTGGAGGATAAGCAATGTTAAAGGTAGGGACTGTGTTTAGTGGCATTGGATCTGTTGAACATGCACTAGATAGAATGGGAATAAAGTATGAAATTGCATTTGCATGTGATAATGGAGATGTAGATATTCTATCAAAAAAAGTTGAAGATAATATTCTTTCTATCGAAAATGAAATTGAAGAAATCTCTGGTATCTCTGACGTATATAATAAAGAGCTTTTAGAATCTAAAACTGAATTAAATGAAATTAAAGATATTCTTCGTAAAGAAGATGTTAATATTGGATTAATAAAATCCATATATGATATGTATAGTATCCATAATAAACTCAATTTATCTCAAATTAAAGCTTATGAGAAACTTTTTTTTGAATTACTAAATCTCGAATATCATGAAGACCAAATACTAGTTGCAATAAAATTAAGTATTAAACTAGAGTCTGATATTAAAAAAAGTACAGAGGTAGACATAGAAAGTAAAAATTTGATTCAATCAATAGATACTACTTCCTATAAAAAAATTGTAAAAAAAATAAAGTTATTAAGTGAAAAACTATCTATGTTGCATGAAAGAATTAATACTGAGCTTTATAGAAAAGAAGTTTTCTCTATAAAATCAAAGGTTGAACAAAAAAGCTATGTAGATGGTTTATATCAAAAATATGAGTCCCAAAATAAAGTTAAACAAGCATATTTAGCAAACTATAATATTTCTGATGATGCATTTCATTGGAATGTTTCATTTCTTGATGGAACGCATTATAAAAATCAAATTGATTTGTTTGTTGGCGGAAGTCCTTGTCAATCGTTTAGTTTAGTTGGTAAACAACGAGGCCTTGATGATACAAGGGGAACTTTATTTTATGAGTATGCTCGACTTATTAAAGAGATTGAACCGAAGGTATTTATTTATGAAAACGTGAAAGCTATTTTATCAAATGATAACGGAGAAACGTGGAAAACTATTACAGAAATATTTGATAGTTTAGGATATAATTGGCAATATGATATATTAAATGCCAAAGATTATGGTATTCCTCAAAATCGTGAAAGAGTATTTGTAGTGGGGTTTAGAAAAGACCTTAAAGTGGACGAGTTTTCATTTCCATCTCCGAAAGAGTTAAAAAAGAGAATGAAAGACTTTTTGCTAGATAATGTATCCGGGAAGTATTATTTACAAAAAAAAGGGGTTGATTTTGTATTATCGGATAAAAATATAGGTAAAAGATATACTCAAATTGATGGTGATATACAATTGTGCCAAAAGAAAAATCAACAATTTAATTGGCATGGAGATTTTGTCTTTGAAGAAGAAAATCATAATAAAGAACATTTAATGGAAGATCTTGAAAAATATTTTTTGTCTGAAAAAGTGAAAAAATATGTTTTATCTTCTGGAACTAAGGGATTTTATTCTAAACCAGAGATTGATTTAGATATTGCAAGACCTCTTTTACAGTCCATGCATAAAATGCATCGTGCTGGTGTAGATAATTATGTAACAACAAATGGTAGATTAAGAAAACTTACTCCGAGAGAGTGTCTTCGTTTAATGGGATATTGTGATAGTTTTAAAATTGTTGTTTCTGATACAGCTACGTATCAACAGTCAGGAAATTCAATTGTTGTAGATGTATTAATTAATATTTTATCAGAAATATTTACTTCTTACCCTGATTTTATAGGAGAAAATAACCATGAGTAACGATAAGATTGTAGTCCCTATACCTAGTAGTTTTGTTAAAAAAAATTTAAAACTATATGTAGATAGTGGAAACGGAGAAAGTAAATTATTTATATCATCCATTAATAAAAAAGTAGAACTAGATTTATTTTTTGAAAATTTTTCACCTTTAAATAAATATTATTTCTCAAGAGAGAATTTAATTGATTATTTGAAGTTTTCAAAAATGGAGTATCTTGCTAATAAGTGTAATAAATATAAAAATATTAACGAAAATTACTATAATGATAAAGTGAACTTTGTAAATTCGTTAGAGGAATATATAACTTTTGATATATTGAAACATGAAGACAAAGCACGATACTATATTAGAGCAACAGAAAATAGTATAAAAACTTTTGATTCAATTTTAAGAGAAATAGTTTTACCTAAAATAAGTAATTTGGAAATTATAAAAAATAAAAATAATTTTTTATTTAATTTAGAGTTAAATTACGAAGAAATAAAAAAGACCACCTCTGAAATAAGAGCTGATAAACCAATAGAATATAATACACCATCCATTGCTAAACCTCACCAAAGAATTTTCTTTGGTGCACCAGGCACAGGAAAAAGCTTTAAACTGAATGAAGAGGCAAAAGAGTTTTTTGACGATAATTATGAACGCGTTACTTTTCATCCTAATTATATGTATAGTAACTTTGTGGGAGCATTCAAACCTTTTCCAAATATACTGAAAAATATAGATGGTTCTATAAAAAAAGACGAAGATGGAAATGTACAAGAATCTATAACATATAAATATATTCCAGGAGTTTTAATGAAGCAATTGGTTAAGGCACTTAAAAACCCATCTGAAAACTATTTGCTGTTAATAGAAGAAATTAATCGTGCTAATGTTTCTGCTGTCTTCGGAGATATATTTCAATTATTGGATAGAGCGGGCGATGGTGAAAGTGAATATGTAATTGCTACATCTGATGAATTGCAGAATTATTTAAAACAAGAGCTTGAAAATGTAGAACTAGATTCAGAAGTACAAGAAAAATTAGGAGTAGACTTTAAACGATTATATTTACCTAAAAATCTTTATATTTGGGCTACCATGAATAGTGCAGATCAAGGCGTTATGCCAATGGATACTGCCTTTAGAAGAAGATGGGAGTTTACCTACTTAGGTATAGATGAAACAGCGGATATAAATAAAGATGATTTTTCTAAGTATAAGTTTAAAGTAAATAAACAAGAAATAGTTTTATGGGATGCATTCAGAAGAGAAGTTAATAAAAAACTGTCAGCCCTAAATATCCCGGAAGACAAATTAATTGGACCTTATTTTATTTCTAAATCTATGTTAGAAAGGACTGATTTAGATGAATTAACAGAAGTTATTAAAAATAAAGTGTTAATGTATTTGTATGAAGATGTAGCTAAAGCTTACAGACCTGCATTATTTGCCGAAGGCAAATATGCAACTTATTCAATGGTGTGTAAAAACTTTGAGGAAAATGCACTACATCTATTTAAAGGGAGCCTATCAATAGAAACTGAAATAATTGAGTCTATGGTTGATAATGATATGTAATATATTGGAGGAGTACTATGTATACAGTTATATTACAAGAGTTAAAACCGTATTCATATATTGAGTTACAGGAGTTATTTAAGGTTGATGAAAAAATATTAAAGGAAATACTGAGTTCTTTATCTCTAATGAATATTGTTAAACAGTTATCTAATGATGTTTCAAAAGTAGATTTTGAAGAGTTTTTAGACATAGATACTATCGATCAGTTAAATTCACGGTTAGAAGGTACTCTATACCTTTTTAAATATGTGGGAATGCTTGCTATAGGGCATATTTGTATCATTGTATATCCTAAATATATTAATGAATATCAATCTGATGCACAAAATAATTTCAAACTTCTGAAGCAATTAATTTCTGTTATTAGAAAATATAAGTCGAAGGAACAAAAAGTAGGCGGAAGTGATCCCTTAAATGTTCATAACGTTAATCAGTTATCTATCGTATTAGAGTTGATTAATAATTATAACGAATATGGTCTTTACAGTAATAATCGTGAGGTTATAGAACAAAATGGTGAAGGTGAAATTCTTTGGGATACAACAATCAATTCTAGTACAGCGTACTTTTCTAATGGAGTGCCTTTGTATCTAGATACATTAACCGCTAATTATATTATTAATGAATATGACTATTTTCGTAGATTACACGCATATATTTTAACAACGGCTTGTAGTAAAGCTGAGTATATTTTAAATATTCTTGATATAAATATTGTTAAAATAAGCTCAGATGATTTTGATGTTTTTGGTAGCAAAGATTACATTGCATATCGAATTAATCAAGAATTAACAACTCAGTTTGTTACGTATAAACAAAATATTCTGAAACTTTTAAAAAGATATATAGAAGAAGATAGAACTACATCTATTTTAGATACTATATCATTTGTCGGTACCACAAGTTTTAATTTAGTTTGGGAAGATGTGTGTTCCGTTGTTATGAATGACTGTATCAACAAACCAATAAAAGAACTGGGGTTGCAATATACTAAAAATAAAAAGCAATCAGCATTACTTTCTGATGTGATTTCAAAACCTAAATGGAAGCATGAAGAATCAGGAAATGTTCATGTTGCTAACAAGACATTAATACCTGATATTATATCAATTGAAGATAATCAGATTGCAATATATGATGCAAAGTATTACAGTATAAAACTTAATGATTCTGCAGTTAAAAATCAGCCAGGTGTATCTGATGTGACAAAGCAATATTTATATGAATTAGCTTACCGGGATTTTGCTAATGAAAATAATCTTTTAATTAGTAAAAACGCATTTTTAATGCCTACTGATGGTGATGAAGAAATACATTTGGGGGATGCAAGTCTAGATATATTTCATGGCTTAGACGGAATTAACTTTAACTCGATAAAGATTATTTTAAAGCCTTGTAAAAAAATGTATGATCTATATTTGAACTCTTAAACGACGTTTTTTAGACGTGATAGATTAGTTATATTGAAAATATATTAGATGAAGAATGAAGGTAGAGAGAAACCATGAAAAAATTAACCACATCCATTTTACTAGCACTATTCAGCGCTACCATCTTCACACCAACTTATGTAGAAGCAAGCTGGTTGTCTAAGACGTGGAAAAAGATTGAAAAATCTTGGAATGAAGCGGGGACGCAAAACACATCTACAGAAACAAGCAGTCCATCTGAGGGTTCAGTTCAATTACCACAGCGATCTGACTATCCTAGTAGCTATAATTATGGCTATAAAAAAGATATGGGATTAAATGATATCGAGTTTGCTGTACTAGGTGTTCCATTTGGAGCAACCATGGGAGATATAAAGAGAAGCTTAGGTACGCCTACATATGAAGGAACCCATTTGAGGTATGGTGGAGTTACATTTTATAATGGAGCTATCAAAGGAAATATAACAGATAGAGATTCTGTTAGATATATAACAATTACCAATCGTGATGCTACTACGTATCGAGGAATAGCTGTAGGTGACTCATTAGAGCAGGTCTATAAAGCCTATGGTAAGCCTATATATATTTTTGAGGATAATTCATGGTTTTATGGTATGTTTGTATGGGGTGGAGATAATCTTTTTGGCATCAAATTTAAAAATGATGGTAAAAAGGTTACAGAAATTTTCATTGGATAACGAATTAGATATAATGAGTGCATTAAAATTAATACGAACTGTAGCTGAGTCTGTATAGATTTGTTCAGCGCAGTTATTTATATAAGTATTGAAAGAGGATTGGAGAGAGAATATGAAAAAATTAACGACATCCATTTTACTAGCGCTATTCAGTGCTACCATCTTTACACCAACTCATGTAGAAGCGAGTTGGTTATCTAAGACATGGAAAAAGATTGAAAAATCTTGGAATGAAGCGGGGACGCAAAACATATCTACAGAAACAAGTAGTCCATCTCAAAGAGCAATGTATTTGCCACAACGATCTGAGTATCCAAGTAGTTTTAGACACGGACAAGTAGTAGGACAAAGTATGGATATACAAGACCTTACCATTGCAGGAGTACCAGTGAATGCGAAATATAGCGAAATACGAAAGGCATTGGGAGCACCGACAGAAGAAAGAATGTATGATCCTTCTTCATATACTGGTCCAAATACATTTATGAGATATGGTGGAATCAAGTATTCTAGTCTTATGGGAGAGCTAGATAGAGCCGGTATGATAACTATAGAGAATAGAGATGCTGTGACTTATCGTGGTATTGCAGTCGGTGACTCTTTAGAATCTGTGTATCAAGCATATGGCAGACCTAATTATATTAATAGTAAAAATGATTGGTTCTATGGATATTTTGTGTGGTCTTCAGATGCAATAAGGGGCATATATTTTGAGAATAACGGAGAAAGGGTAACTAAGATTAAAGTAGTAACCTCCTAATATATTTTGGAATACTAGTTCCCATTCATACATTATATGTTTCTACTACAAAGGAGCCCCAACATGAACACAACTAAAACATCCCACCCTTCCTCCACTCTCCGCCAATCCCCCATCTCTCAAAACAACTCTACTCCCATCACCTACGAATACTCCCCTCTTCTAGACGACTTCCCCCTCACTCATGGCGTGACCTATCGGTATGGCGGTGTTAGTGAAGGTTGTTTTGATAGTTTCAACATGGGTCTTCATGTTAATGATACTGCGGCAGCGGTAGCGGAGAATCGTCGGCGCTTAGTACAGGTGCTTGGTGTGGATCCCCATCGGTTGACTTGTGGCGAGCAAGTGCATGGTGTGGGTGTGACGAGGGTGACAGAGAATCTCGTTGGTCGAGGTGCTTTCAGCTGGGATGATAGTATTCCAGATAGTGATGCGATTCACACGAACTTGGTGAATGTACCACTCTTGCTACTGGTGGCGGACTGTGTGCCGGTTCTCATTTATGATGCATCCCATCATGCGGTGGCGGTGGTTCATGCAGGATGGCGTGGCGCGATTGCTCACATTGTGGAACGGACCATGGACAGCATGCACGAGGCGTACGGCACGATGCCGTCGGACTGTTACTTATTCATCGGTCCTTCCATTGGGGCGGACTCCTTCGAGGTTAGCGAGGACATAGCAGAACAATTCCGTCATGACATGCAGAACTTAGGACTTTTACAGGTGGATCATATCGTCCGCTACATACACCGACCAGGTCAAGCGGTGTCGACGCCCCATGTGGATCTGAAAGGATACATCGCCGCTTGCGTAGTGCACAAGGGTGTACCGGTAGAGCAAGTGTCGGTATCATCAACTGACACGATGACCACCGATGGCTGTTACTCATACCGACGAGATCAAGGGTGCACAGGTCGTATGGCGATGTTCGCTGTCTTGGGAGAGAAAGTTTAACTTGACAAATCTATACAATGTATAACAAAGAATAAGAAAATACAGAGAAATAGGCTTGAAATCATGCTTTTTCTATGTACATTTCTTATTCTTTCGTTTATAATAATAAAGATAAAGTATTATTTTTATTAGTAAGACCTTTTACGGTGGAATGTAACGACGAAAAAGGACTGACATATATGATTGCAACAGCATTACATGACGTGCAGCAACGCATAGCAGCGGCGAAAGCACGTGTGGGGAGAACTGATTCTGTTACACTGGTAGCGGTGGCGAAGAATCATCCCGTAGAGGCTGTACAGGAAGTGGCTCGTCTGGGGGTAACCACAGTGGGTGAAAATCGTGTACAAGAGGCCAAAGACAAGATGGAACTCTACGAAGGTCCCGCATTACAATGGCATTTGATTGGGCAATTACAGAACAATAAAGTGCGCAATGTGGTAGGTAAATTCTCTTTGATTCACTCCGTTCATAGTGTCAAATTGCTGGATGAGATCCAGCGTATTGCCGCTAGAGAAGGGGTAGTACAAGAGGTATTACTACAAGTCAATGTGGCTCGTGAGGACAGTAAGTCCGGCATGGATGTGGAAGAGTTTCCGTCCATACGAGACTATGCCAAAACATTACCTAATGTACGGGTAAAAGGCCTCATGTGTATGGCTCCTTTCTTTGACAATCCAGAGGAGGCACGGCCTATTTTTAGAGTGGCATATGCTTTATACGAAGATATGAAACTTCATTTCGATGAAGGTCAGATTGAATATATATCCATGGGGATGACCCATGATTTTGAAGTAGCAATTGAAGAGGGCGCCAATATTGTCCGCGTAGGAACGGCGATATTTGGAGAGCGTCACTATGATGAGTAATGGAGGAAATAACGATGGCACTGAAAGACAGTTGGAATTCTATGAAAAACTTTTTCGCTGGTAACCAAGATAATGAATTTGAATACGATGAGTATGCAGAAGATGGTTATGAAGAAGAACTTCAACAACCAGTGGTAACAGCTCCAGTGGCTGGCAGTGCAGCATCTGGCGCGACAGTAGCGAAACCTAAAACAGGAGGATATAACACAGTGGCACAACGTTCTAGTGGTATGAAAGTAGTAATTGTAGAACCAAAAACGTTCGAAGATTCTGAAAACATTGCAAATCAATTGCGCGATATGCGACCTGTATTTATTAATTTTGAAAACACAGACCCTCATGAAGCATCTCGCATTGTGGACTTCGTTAGCGGTGCAACATTTGCCTTAGACGGCAAACTAGAAAAAGTAGCAAAGGACGTATTCCTTTGCACACCTGTGAATGTAACCGTTGATTATTCCGGTAAAGATTACGCAGAATTATCTGATAAATTAGCTTGGAAAGAGCCACAAGCCTAAGTATTAGGAGGTAGCCATGCAAAAAATACTGATGATCGGTGTAGGGTCCATGGGTGGTGCCATTTTACGTGGTGCTTTGGAACAAGGTGTGTGGGGTCCTGAAGAAGTGGATGTCTTAGTACGTCGTAGCGAACAGGCCTCTGACCTAGAACGAACCTTTGGCATAACTGCTTTCACAGAAGTGGATGCCATCCCTGCCTTTGACGAATACCGAGCGATTGTATTCGGCGTGAAACCTCAAGTGTTACCGTCTCTCATGGAAGAGGTGGGACCACAAATCGAACCTAGGACGCTGTGTATTTCCATTGCCGCAGGGATAACCCTGAGTACATTGCAAACCTTTGTGCCTAGCGCACATTGGTTGCGGGCTATGCCGAATACGCCGATTCTGGTGAAAGCCGGCTTTACGGCCATTGCTAGCAGTGAACAGGTCACCCCAGGTGAGCGAGAACAAGCGTTGCGCATTTTCGAAGCCTTAGGAGAAGCGGTGGTGTGTTCGGAAGCGGATTTAGACCGTATTGGCGCCTTAGCGGGGGCTGGACCGGGCTATATGTACACCATTTTGGATGCCATGGCAAATGCAGGCGTTCGCATTGGATTGCCGAGGGCTCTAGCACTGCAAGCGGCGGTACAAACTATGTTCGGATCGGGTCTCTTTGCTCTAGAAACAGGCAGTCACCCTAGCGTGTTGCGAGACCAAGTGACATCCCCAGGGGGCACGACGATTGCAGGTATTGCAGCGATGGAAAAAGAAGGATTGCGTTCTTCCATTATGGAAGGCGTGGTGGCTTGTTATGAGCGGTCAAATGAAATAGGAAAACAACGTGAAAGATAAAGAAAAGTTAATTCGTTATTTTGAAGCATCTGGCAATGGAGAAGAGGCGCGCCGCATGATTGACCTTGCGGAGCAGGTGCAGGCGGGTCGCCCCTATCGGGTGACGGACTTTATGTCCCCTGCAGGCCTTGTGATTGCCGATGCGGTAAAAGCGAACTTCGGTGGTATTGATACGATGGCCAGTGGTGGTTATGAGGGGGCAGAACGCCTTCGAGTAGCCTTTGTAGACCCACACTTTCAAGGGACTGTAGATTTACAAATTGCAGTTTTGAAAGTATCTTGGGACCCACGATTCCGTCTGTTGACGCATCGCGATGTGTTGGGGTCCTTGATGGGGCTCGGCATCGACCGCACTCATTTTGGCGATATTATCGTCACTAGCGGTGGTGCGCAAGTCATTGTAGACGAGACGATAGCAGAGTTTGTGATGCAAAACTTCACAAAGATTGCCATGGTGTCCGTCACAGTATCCCGCATGGAGTTAAACGAACTACAACCGAAAGAAGAAAAGATAAAAGAAGTACGGACCACAGTGGCATCTATGCGACTGGATTCTATCGCCTCTTCAGGCTTTAGTACTTCGCGTACAAAAGTGGTGGAGGCCATCAAGGCAGGATTGGTTCAAGTCAATTGGCAACCTGCGAAAGGGCCTGCTCAAGAAGTGAAAGAAGGAGATATCATCTCTCTTCGTGGTAGAGGCCGTATGCAAATTGAAGGGATTACAGGAACGTCTAAAAAAGGGCGCATTGGCGTCCATTTAAAACGATTTATGTAAGGAGGCTGATCCTATGTTAACACCAATGGATATTCATAATAAAGAATTTGGAAAAAGTATTCGAGGCTTTGACTGTGATGAAGTCAATGAGTTCTTGAATGAAGTGGTACAAGCCTATGAAGTGTTGTATCGTGAAAATCGTGAAATGACTGATAAAGTGGAGCAAATGGAAAAACGCTTGAACCAATATGAGTCCACTGAAGAAACGATGCGCAACACATTAGTGCTAGCTCAAGAAACTGGTGAAAACGTAAAAGAAGCAGCTCGTAAAGAAGCGGATTTGATTCTACAAAATGCAGAGCAACAACGTAAAGTGATCTTAGAAGATGCGAATCGCGCGTTGCGAGAAGCAGAAGCAAGATATGCTACCATTGCCAATGAAATGGCCGTGTTCCGTGCGAAGGTAGAATCGATTTTAACAGCACAATTACAATTACTAGATGGTATTTCTTTGCAAGACACAACATCTGCAGAGGTGCCAACAGAAGCATAAGGTATTTTTCGGCTTGAGTATTCAAGCCGTTTTTGCCATTGTAGAGAGTAAAAGGATAGGACAATGATCACAGTAGGACTTTCACTGACAGGCAGACCTTGCCTCGTTGTGGGCGGTGGAGAAGTGGCGTTACGGCGCATTACTAAGTTAATACAGGAAGAAGCCCAGATTCTGGTGGTGAGCCCTGTGGTACTACCGGACATTGAAACATACCATGCACAAGGCCAGTTGCAATGGATTGAAGGGCCCTACCGCTCAGAATATATGGTGGATCAACAATTTGTCATCATTGCCACAGATAATCCCATTGTTAACACACAGGTTATGGACGATGCGATGGCAGTGGGTGCTTTCATCAATCGCGCCGATGTGAAAGACGATTCCACTTGGGTGTTTGGTAGTGCTACGAAGATGGGTGACTTAGAACTTTCTATTTTTACCAATCAAGTGAGTCCTCGTGTCAGTCGTTTACTCCGCCAAGATATAGAAAGAAGATATGCCGTATTAGCCGAGTGGCTACCTCAGATTCGTCTATGGAGACAGGAATTACAACAGTTACTACAAACGCCAAAGGAGCGAGAACAGTTCTGGCGGACCTATTTAGGAGAATCGGAGTTTATACAAGTATTAGAGGGTCAAGGAGACTCGGTGAAGGAGAATATTGTACATGCAATTAGTCGTATTAGGGCTGAATCATAGAAGTGCTCCGGTGGAAGTGCGTGAAAAATTTTCGTTTTCCAAAGAAGCACTAGACCACGCTATGGATCATATCTATGCCCATGAAGAAGTAGAGGAATGCGTCCTCTTATCGACGTGCAACCGCACGGAACTCTATGTTGTCCTTGATGATGTAGAGAATGTAAAAGAATATATGATACGCTTATTACTTCATCTGAAAGGTGAAGATAGTGTAGACGTAGATGAGAAATGGTTCTTCCTCTATGAGGGAACTGCTTGTATGTCACATTTATTTAGAGTGGCATCGAGTTTGGACTCCCTTGTGTTAGGGGAAGGTCAAATTTTGAGTCAATTAAAGATGGCCTACATCTCTTCCTATAGCAAGGGATTAACGGCATCTGTATTTAATATTATTTTCCAAAAAGCCATCGCTGTGGGAAAACGAGTGCGGACCATGACAGGCATTGCGAATACGCCTGTGTCCGTTAGCTATACGGCAGTGAATTTAGCGGAAGATAGTTTAGATATCCCCATGGCTGATGCGAAGGTGCTTATCTTAGGGGCAGGCCAAATGAGTGAGCTCACAGCACGCCATTTGCAAGCCAAAGGTGTAAAGAGTATTTTTGTATCCAACCGGACTTTCAAAACAGCAGAAGAATTGGCAACACAATTTAACGGTAAAGCGGTGGAGTTTGATTATTTTGTGGATGAAGCTAAAACAGCGGATATTATCATTACCTCTACGGGAGCTCCTCACTATGTCATTGAACGAGAAGAGGCAGAGGAAATTATGGATAGCCGAGATGGCAAGCCGATTGTCATGATCGATATTGCCGTGCCTCGTGATATCAATCCAGATGTGTCTGACATTCCAGGGGTCTACTTGTTTAATATTGATGCCTTGGAAAGTGTAGTGGAAGCCAACAAGCACCAACGGGAAGAGGAAGCGCGCAAAGCAGAACCAATTCTTGCAGAGGCCTTACAGGAAATCGAGGAAAAATTACGATATTTATCGGTTCGTCCTATCATGGTCTTGCTCAGTGAAAAAGCAGAAGCCATTCGAAAACGGGAAGTGCACCGTGCTATGGCGAAATTGCCGAATGCCACAGAGCAGGAGCGGAAGATTGTCAGCAACATGTCTCGCATGTTGGTGCGTAAATTATTGCGTGACCCAATGATTCATTTTGGAGAAGTTGCAGGTAAAGAAAAAGAGCGAGATTATTGGAAGTTATTCCAAGATATGTTTGCTTTGGAAGTGGAGGATGACACACTATGAGAGACACAATTCGTATAGGCACCCGTAGTAGTGCCCTTGCTTTATGGCAAGCTAATCATGTAGCAGATACGTTGCGCAAACATTACCCACAGTGCAAGATAGAGTTAGTACATCACAGTACAAAAGGAGACCGCATTCTAGAAAAACCACTAGCAGAAATTGGTGGGAAAGGTTTATTTACGGAAGAACTAGAGGCATCTATGCGGGATGGTAGCATCGATTTAGCGGTGCACAGCTTGAAAGATATGCCTACGGAATTGCCCGAGGATTTAGTGCTAGGGGCCATCACAGAACGAGAAACACCTTGCGACGCTTTAGTATCTCCAAAGTATAAAACATTAGATCAATTGCCACAGGGTGCTAAGGTAGGCACTAGTAGCTTGCGTCGTCAAGCACAACTGTTGAATCGCCGGCCAGATTTGCAAATTTCTGTCCTTCGTGGCAATGTGCAAACACGATTGAACAAATTAGAAACAGAAAACTTTGATGCCATCGTATTAGCTGAGGCAGGCTTAAAACGGTTGGGCTTGGAGTCTGTGATTACCCAGACTTTCACCAGCGATGAAATCATTCCTGCTGTAGGGCAAGGGGCGCTCGGCATCGAGTGTCGCAAGGATGATGCGGAAATGCTAGACATGTTAACTGTATTGCATGATGACAACACCATGTGGGCGACCCGTGGGGAACGTAGTTTCCTTCGCCAATTAGAGGGCGGTTGCCAAGTACCGATGGGCGTGCATGGGACGATTTATAAAGGACAATTGACGTTGAAAGCAATCATTGCCTCCTTGGATGGAAAAAATTGCTTTGAAGGGGAATTGTCGGGACCAAAAGAAAAAGCAGATATGTTAGGTCGCAATTTGGCGAAAGCACTCTATGAAGAAGGGGGCAAAGCCATCATTGACGATTTAGTAGAAAGAGGAGTGTTGAAATGACAGGGATTGTATATTTAATTGGTGCTGGACCAGGGGATCACAAGTTAATCACCTTAAAAGGCAAAGAGTGCATTGAAAAAGCAGATGTCATCGTCTATGACTATTTGGCGGATGCTCATTTCTTGTCCTATGCCAAAGAAGGAGCAGAGATCATTTATGCTGGTAAAAAAAGTAACAACCATACGATGCACCAATGGGAAATCAACGAACTTCTCGTTAAATGTGGCTTAGAGGGTAAAGTGGTGGCACGCCTAAAAGGAGGCGATCCGCTTGTGTTTGGCCGTGGCGGTGAAGAAGCGTTGGCACTGGTTAAAGCCGGCGTGCCATTTGAATTTGTACCAGGTATTACGTCGGGTATTTCTGCGCCAGCCTATGCAGGGATTCCTGTGACACAACGGGCGATGGCTACATCTTTTGCCATCGTGACAGGGCACGAAGATCCTACAAAACCAGAATCTGGCATGAACTGGGAAGGCTTAGCAAAATCTGTGGATACCATCTCCTTTGTGATGGGTATCTCGAATTTACCGAGTATTGCTACTAACTTAATCAAATACGGTCGTCCAAAGGAAACGCCAGTGGCAGTCATCCGTTGGGGTACAAAACCAATTCAAGAAACAGTGGTATCTACCTTGGAACATGTGGTAGAGGATGTAGAGAAAGCACAATTGAAAGCGCCAGCCATCGTTATCGTTGGGGAAGTGGTATCCTTACGAGATCAATTGCGTTGGTTCGATAATAAACCATTATTTGGTAAAACCATCGTGGTCACACGAGCTCGTAGCAAAGCTAGCGCCTTGTCAGAACGCTTGCTAGAATTGGGTGCTCATGTCATTGAAGCATCCGCCATAAAAACGCAAGCCTTGCCTCGTACCGAGGAGATGGATGTGGCATACGATAGCCTATCTTCCTATGATGGATTGATTTTCACCTCTGCCGAAGGGGTGCGGTTCTTCTTTGATGGCTTATTAGAACGTGGACTAGACAGCCGTGCCTTAGGGTCTATGAAAGTATGTGCCATTGGCAGTGCGACGGCGAAATCCTTATTAGATCGAGGCATTCGTGCAGACATCGTGCCACCGAATTACCAAGCGGAATCTGTGGTGGAAACAATCACCGCTGAACAAGGTCGTGTATGGCCAGAGCGAGCGTTAGGTGATTTGCGGTTTGTGTTGGTACAACCAAAAGTGGCGCGCGACGTGATTTATAAAGGACTTTCACAGGCGGGATGCGACGTGACGGTATTGCGTTTGTATGAAACGGTACAAGACACGTCCCATAAAGAATATTTAGAAGAAGCTTTGCGAGCAGGCGAAGTCGATTACATTACGTTCACAAGTTCTTCTACGGTGACCAATACAAAGGACATGCTTGGACCTGATGCGGTGACCTTGTTAGGCAAAACAAAAGTGGTCTGCATTGGACCGATTACAGGAGCAACTTGCGTAGAAGAAGGAATCCAACCAGATTTGATTGGGGAAACTTTCACAATCCCTGCGATGGTGGACTTAATCTTGAACGATTGCAAATAGAAAGAGGCACACTATGGAATTACGAAATCGACCAAGACGATTGCGCATCAATCCAGCCATGCGCGCGTTGGTTCGTGAAACAACATTACAAGTAGACGATTTAATCTATCCTATATTTATTGTTCCCGGAACGGCTGTGAAAGAAGAAATTTCTTCCTTGCCAGGACAATACCATGTGTCTGTGGACGAAGCTGTGAACTTGGCAAAAGAGGCCTATGACCTAGGCATTAAGGGCGTCGAAATTTTCGGCATCCCTACGTACAAAGATGAAGATGGTTCTTCCGCATGGGATATGGAACAACCGGTGCAACAAGCGATTATGGCGATCCGCAAAGCAGTGCCAGAGTTGATTGTTATCTCCGATGTATGTCTATGCCAATACACATCTACAGGCCATTGCGGTCATGTGGAACATCATGAAGTCATCAACGATGCGACCTTGCCATTGTTGTGCAATGTAGCAGTGAGCCATGCGAAAGCGGGCGCTCACATGGTGGCCCCATCGGACATGATGGATGGACGTATCGCTGCGATTCGTGAAGCCTTAGATACAGCGGGATTCAGCCATGTATCCATCATGAGTTATGCGGCAAAATATGCGTCTGCTTACTATGGACCTTTCCGTGATGCCGTCCATTCTGCACCGGGATTTGGGGACCGTAAAGGGTACCAAATGGACGAGGCAAACCGTTTGGAAGCCTTGCGTGAAGTGGAACAAGACATCATCGAAGGGGCGGACATCATCATGATTAAGCCGGCTCTATCCTATTTGGATATCGTTCGTGAAGTGCGAGATAACTTTGATTGCCCACTAGCAGTGTATAATGTCAGCGGTGAGTATGCCATGATTAAAACCGCAGCGGCAGCAGGTTTGGTAGATGAAAAACGCATTACCTTAGAAACATTGCTGTCCATGAAACGTGCAGGTGCGAAGATGATTATTACTTATCATGCTCTGGATGTGGCACGTTGGCTACAAGAAAAATAGTGTGGGAATATAGGAGCCATTATGTTTAGTTTAGAAAAATCAAAACAAGCCTTCACAGAGGCTCGTACATATATGCCGGGTGGCGTGAATAGTCCTGTTCGCTCCTACCGCAGTGTAGGGGGCAATCCTCCTTTCATCAGTTCTGCCAGCGGATCTCGCATTTACGATATCGATGGCAATGAGTATATCGATTACGTATTGTCTTGGGGTCCCATGATTCTAGGCCATGCGAACCCTGAAATTGTGGCATCCATTTTGGAAGCCATCCCTCGTGGTACTAGCTATGGGGCGCCAACGTTACTCGAAACAGAAGTGGCAAAGAAGATTCAAGCTTTCTATCCGTCGATGGAACTGGTGCGCATGGTGAACTCCGGTACAGAATCTACGATGAGTGCGTTGCGCCTGGCTCGTGGCTATACAGGTCGTGACAAAATTGTGAAATTCATCGGCTGTTACCATGGTCATAGCGATAGCTTGTTGGTGAAAGCCGGCTCCGGTTTAGCCACCTTTGGTGTACCAGATAGTCCAGGTGTGCCAGCGGGTGTGGCGGCAGATACCATTACATTGCCATACAATGATTCTGAGGCGGTTCGTCAATTGTTCGCTACCCATGGTGAAAGTATTGCAGCCATCATCGTAGAACCAGTGGCAGGCAATATGGGCTGTGTGCCTCCTGTAGAAGGATTCTTGGAAACGTTACGTGAAGTGACCACAGAGCACGGCGCCGTTCTCATCTTTGATGAAGTAATGTGCGGGTTCCGCTCCAGTTCTGGTGGGGCTCAAAAATATTACAATGTTATCCCAGATTTAACATGCTTAGGCAAAATCGTTGGTGGCGGTTTGCCGATGGCTGTGTTCGGTGGTAAGAAAGACATCATGTCTGCCATCGCTCCATCCGGTCCTGTGTACCAAGCAGGTACCTTGAGCGGCAACCCTGTAGCTATGGCGGCAGGCCTTGCGACCTTGACCATGTTGCAAAAAAATCCAACTGCCTTCCGTCAAGTTGAGGAATCTACAGAGCTACTTTGCCAAGGCTTAGAAGCAGCGGCAAAAGAAGTAGGCGTACCTGTTGTGGTGCAACGTGTGGGCTCTATGTTTACACTGTTCTTCACAGACAAAGCGGTACATAACTTTGATGATGCCAGTGCGTGCGATATGGAAGCGTTCAAAACATTCTTCCACTACAACTTGGAACACGGCATCTATTACGCTGCCAGCCAATATGAAAGTAACTTCTTGTCTACATGCCATAGCGAGCAAGACTTGGCATACACATTGCAAATTGCCAAAGAAGCGTTTCAGGCGATTAAAGGCTAAGATACAATTACATAGGATTTATGTATGAATAGAAATGCCATACACATCGAAACTAATCTATGTTACACTAGATAGTAGAGAGTGTATGGCATTCTTTATTGTGTATATGCTATATGTACGTAGGTCTTAATCTGACTCTATGAGATAGGTATGTACTAGATAAGGTGCCTATAATATATATGTAATAGTTTATACTTGGAGGTGTAATAATGAGTGTGTTACTTTCGCCGAAAGAATTACAAGAACAATTAGATACAGTTGTTGTGTTAGATGCTCGTGGGTTTGCAGCCTATGAAGCGGCACATATTCCGGGATCTTTTGCTATCGATATGGATGCACACATGAGTGGTCCTATAGGGGCACACGGTGGTCGTCATCCCTTACCAGATATGTCTGTATTAGCAAACCGATTGAGTGAATGTGGTGTCACTATGGACTCTCCTATCGTGGTGTACGATGCGTGGATTTCTTTTGCCGGTCGGTTGCGGTTCTTGCTACTATACATGGGTTTCACCAATGTGAAAGTCCTAGCCGGTGGCATCGAACGTTGGCACCGTGAAGGATATCCGTTGACCCAAGAGGAGACACCCACTGTGGCAAATCCAAAGCCATTGAAGTATACCTTGCAAGACCATGTACTCATGCATCGTGATGAAATGTTACAAGCTAGTGAATCTGGTAGTCATGTGATTATCGATGCACGAGCACCACAACGCTATGATGGCTCTGTAGTGGATACCATGGATGGTATGACGGGACATATCCCAGGGGCGATCAACTGTTTCTACGAATGGGGATTTACCGCTGATGGTGTACGTCCGATTGCAGAATTACAAGCAGCCTATGGTGACTTAGCTAAGGTGGAGAAACCTATCGTCACCTATTGTGGATCTGGGGTGACAGCGGCGAACTTGATGATTGCCCTTGCTGAAATCGGTGTAGAACCAGCCATGTACTTAGGTAGCTCTAGCGATTGGGTGACTTATGAGGGGTTCCCGTTGGAAACAGGGGTTAATACATTGTGATTTTGTAGTGAAGGGGGCTTTGATTAGGTAATTATATATGCTTATTTACGTATTTTTTTATAGATAATATCTATAAGAAAGTCTTATTAGCATAAATAAAGGGATATTTTGCTTAAGTATGATAAATAAAGGGGCTGTAACAAAGTATATTTTTGTTACAGCTTTTTTATGGACACAATAAAGTATTCCGATGAGATTAATTATAGTTAATAGGATACATTGATAGTATGATAAGATGGAAGATCAGCCGATAAAAGGCTTTTTCTTGTGTTATAATGGAAATAATAGGATATAAGAATAATGAAGTCGGAGAATAAGGAAGGAGGATTGTCAATGGGAAACTCAATATTAAATAAAGCTAAATATAGTAGTCATAATACAGATGAGTGGTATACAGATTATAAAACAATAGAAGCTGAACTAAGCCATTATGAAGAGCAATTTAATGGGAAAAAAATTTTATGCAATTGTGATCATCCATACAAGTCTGCATTTGCCAAGTATTTTTTGAAAAACTTCAATCGTCTAAAACTGAGAAAATTAGTATGTATTTCATATGCAAATTCGGAGATGTATGCTAGTGAAGATGGTAGAGCAGTTCTACTTGAAGTTGATAGAATGCCCGATATAAATGATAATGAATTAAATAATGGTAAACTATTTGAATCTTTAACTAATAATGGAAATATTAAAAAGTTAGTTGGAGATGGAGATTTTAGAAGCCAAGAAAGCATAAATTACTTAATAGATACTGACATTGTTGTAACAAATCCTCCATTTTCTAAGTTCACAGAATTATTTACCTTAATTACTAAATATGATAAACAATATTTATTGATTAGCAATCAGAATGCGATTACATATAAGGAGATTTTTCCATATATAAAAAATAATGAGGCATGTGTAGGATACCATTTTGGAGATATGGCATTCAGGGTACCAGATGATACAGAGCCAAGAAAAACAAGGTTTTGGGTGGATGAAACTGGACAAAAATGGAGAAGTTTAGGAAATGCAATGTGGCTCACAAATTTGAAAGTTCTTAGTGACAGTGGTAGAAGATTGGTTTTAACGCAGAATTTTAAGACAGGGAATTATCCCCAATACGATAATTTTGATGCTATTCATGTATATAAAGTTTCAGAAATTCCCGTGGATTATTATGGAATAATGGGTGTGCCACTTACATATTTAAAGTATCATAATGATGAAATGTTTGAAATTATCGGAGAAGCAAATCATGGTTCTGATAATGAGTATGATCTCTTTAAGCCAAAAATAAATGGAAAAGAAACTTTTAAACGAATATTGATTAAAAGACGAAAGCAAGAGGAAATAATGGAATTTAGAATATTGGATTTATTTTGTGGCGCAGGTGGAATGTCCTATGGAATGCATCAAAATTGTCATTTTGTAACGAAGGTCGCATTAGATATTAATGAGAGATTAGCACAAACATTTAGAAAAAATATTCCTGAAGCAAAGCTGATTATTGGAGATATACAAGATAATGATGTTAAAAGAAAGATAATAAATCTGTCGAAGGAAAATAACGTGAATATGATTATTGGTGGTCCACCCTGCCAAGGGTTTTCATTAAAAGGTAAAAAATTAGGTTTAGATGATCCTAGAAATTTTTTGTTTATTGAATATCTTCATCTAGTTCAGGAGCTTAAGCCGCTGGTTTTTGTAATCGAAAATGTAAAGAGTTTGATGTCTACATCTAATGGATGGTTTAAAGAGCAAATTATAAGTGAAATTGAAAAGTTAGGTTATGAAGTTAGTGTAGGTATAGTTAAAGCAAGTGATTATGGAGTTCCACAAAATCGGGAGAGAGCTATATTTTTATGTAGTAAAGGCAAAGCAATTTCTCTACCAGAACCTACAGTTGAAAAGAGAACAACAGTTCGAGATGCTATTGAAGATTTAAAATATTTAAACTCAAATGAAGGTGACTTTGAACAGAATTATATTACTGAAGCCAAAACAGAATATCAAAAGCTTATGAGAAAAGATAGTGCTAAGTTATATAATCATAAGGCGTCTAATCACTCTGAAATGGCAATTTATAAACTTAGCATGATACCACCAGAAAAAGGTAAAGAATATTTACCAGATAACCTTTTGGGGAAACAAAAATTTAATTCAACTTGGGGAAGACTGAAGTGGGATGAGCCTTCTCCAACTATAGATACAAGATTTGACGCGGCATCAAATGGTACAAATAATCACCCCTTTTTAAATCGTTCTATTACACCTAGAGAAGCAGCACGAATTCAGTCATTTGACGATAAGTTCATTTTTTATGGTAATAAAGTTGATATTAGGACACAAATTGGTAATGCAGTACCGCCACTTATGGCAAAGGCTATTGCAGATCATATATATCAAAGTTTGGTTAATAATGAAAGAGAGGTAGTTGGTAATGAATAATCAAATGGCTTATTTAATAGGCATGATATTAGGAAATGGAGAAGTGCAAAGGGATGTAAATAGCACTACAATTACAATAGAAATACCACATAAAAACTTGAGAGATGATGAAGGATTAGAAGTTTCAGTTTATGTGAAAAGTAGTTTAGCTGATATAAGATGTGTTATTGAGCCACTTTTAGGCCACTCTTTACCTATTTCACAAACTAACAAAGCAACGAGAATATCTTTTACAAAGCCTAATGAAGATTATACTATGAGAGAAATATTAAGATTTATTGGAAATGGGATTCATCATTCAACTATGACAATGAATGATGAATTATTTAAAATGTCTACTGATGAGAAAAAAGAACTACTTAGAGGAGTGGCAGATGTAACAGGATATATTAGAAAAAGTAATCTTGCATATGGTCAAGAGGGTTGCCATAGAGTGTATATTGAGATTCCAGGTAACTGGCAATTTGTTATAGATATTGCTAATATGTTGAAAATTTTAGATATACCAGTTCAAACAATTGATTTTGGACATCCAAATTTTAGAGATTCTAATCTAAAAAAATATAATGAAGGGAAATTGAATTATTGGAAAAAGGAGCATCAAGTAAAAATATGGGCAAATGAATTTTTGCCTATAGGCTTTAATATTGTTCATAAGCAAAGAGCATTAGAAAGATATGCCGAAGAATTACTTGACTATTTAGATGAAAATAAAACACATCAATTTTATTGGGAAAAACCTATCAGATCAAAAATTAAGCCAGCTCATCCCATGGAAAATGATATTAGCTTACCTGAAAAAATAAGGGGCAAGCATTTTGATTCGTGGACCCAATTAGCAAAGGAGTTGGGGTACGGTGAATAATGTAAGAAGCGAATTTGACCTATATCCTGGTATGTGCAAATGGTTAGATACATATCTAAAAGATAAATTTAAAAATAAAAACTGTGAAATATTTGTAGTAGATTGTCATTCTGTATATTTAGATTCAATTTTAGATAAATATGACGTAATACAGTATTATCCACAAGTTGTTGGTTTGAAAATTGAGATTGATGTTTTGGGCATTGTAAGATGGACGGATAAAGCTGAAATCTATTTAATTGAAGCAAAGAAAACGGCATTGAATCTTCAAAACTTAGGGCAACTATTGATATATTGTAAGCTTTGCAATCCAGAAGAAGCATATTTATTATCTTCTGGTGGATTGGGAGGCTTAAAAAAAGTTTTAAATAACTTAAATAGGGAAGACCTTCTTGATTATGGAAGCGGGAAAAGAATAAAAAAAATTAAGGTTGCTAGATGGGATATAGCTAAAGGTGGAATAGATAATCATTCTATTGTACCTAAAATTTAGAGCTTATTGTTTTGGGGAAAGGGGGCTTAGAATTATGTTTGAAAATGGTTGTGAATGGGTAAGATGTGATTTCCACCTACATACAAGGAAGGACAAGGAATTTAAATATACAGGGGAAGAGAACTCTTTTATTACCGAATATGTTAATAAACTGGAAAGTGAAAAGATAAAGATTGGGGTAATAACGAATCATAATAAATTTGACCTGGATGAATATAAAGCATTAAAAAAAGCTGCAAATAAAAAAGATATTTTTATTTTGCCAGGGGTGGAGCTATCAGTTAAAGATGGTAAAAATGGCGTTCATACACTTATAGTATTTAATCCAGAAGACTGGATTAAATGTAGCGAAAATTATATTAATAATTTTTTAGTTTCTGCTTTTCAAGGGATTGATAATCGTGAAAATGAAAATACATGCTGCAATTTTGATATAAATACGCTGCTAGTGGAATTAGAAAAGCTTAATAAAGACTATTTTATTATATTTGCACATATTGAGCAGAGAAATGGACTTATTGATGAATGTGGTGGTGGTAGGTTAAGTTCATTAGCACAAAATCATGAATTTAAAAAAAGAGTGCTTGGGTTACAGAAATTAAGAACTTTTGATAATAAAGCCAAAATAAAAGGTTGGTTTGGCTATGAGATTGCATTTGTTGAAGGTTCAGACCCTAAAAAAATTGATGAAATTGGAAAAGGAAAATCATGCTATATAAAAATTGGAGAATATTCTTTTAATACATTGAAGTTTTCTCTACAAGATTATGAAAATCGAGCTTCTGATAAAGTACCTAATGTTAATCATGCTTATATACAATCGATTGCATTCAAAGGGGGAAGGCTAGACTCAATAAAAATTCCTCTTTCAAATGAATTGAATACCTTAATTGGTATAAGAGGAAGTGGAAAATCCTCGATTTTAGAATCAATAAGATATGCCTTAGACTTGAATCCTAACGTTGATGAAGGCTATAAAAAAGAGCTTGTTGAACACACTTTGGGACCAGGTGGAGAAATATCTTTAGAAGTTATTGACAAATATGGTAAAAAGTATGAAGTAAAAAGGATTAAGGGAGAACAATTTTCTGTTATAGACTGTGATGGAAAGGATTTAGGAATATCAATAACGTCTTTAGTAAACAATCCATTATACTTTGGTCAAAAGGATTTATCTTCGACAAAAAGCGGATATGCTTTTGAGTTATTGCAGAAATTAGTAGGTGGAAAAATAAAAGATAATCTAGATTTAAAAGAAGAAAATTTAAATGATCTTGAAAATTCAATAAAAGAATTCTTGCAACTGGAAACTATACCTGAAAAAGTCAAAGAACTTGAAACCGCTCAACAAGATTTGGAACATAGGCTTAAGATTTTTGAAGAAAAGGGAATTGCTGAAAAACTTAAAAAACAAACATCATATACTAGGGATGCATCAACGATTAAAACATTACTTGACAATGTAAAAACTATGTATGAAAAGTTATCAGCGACATATAAAGAAATAGACAAGACTGAACTTAATATATCAGACTATAAAAGTGAATATAATACAGAGTTATTTCAAAAGATTAAGTTAACTCTAGAAGACATTGTTGAGTCAATTGAAAAAGTGGATCATGAAATTGAAAGTATTTCGATAAAAGGAATGACGTTAAAAGAACTGGGGATTACACTAGAAAGTGAAATTAACTCTCTAAAAGAAGAGTTTGCAAATATTAAACGTGACATAAATGATGAAGAGTTAGACCCAGATAGCTATGTTAAATATAATTCTGAGCTTGAAAAAACTTTGGATGATATTGGTAAGTTTACTAAACGAAATCATTCGAGAAATAGTTTAAGTACAGAAATAAGAGGCTTTGCTCGAAAGCAAAATGAAATGCTCAATGATATTTTTCAAAAATATAGAGATGAAATAAAAAAGATAAATGAAAACCAAAGTGAGCTTAAAATCAAAATTACTTTTAAAGGCGATAAGGAAACATTTAAGCAAAGTATTAAAGCTAAGCTTAAGGGAGCTGGTTTGACTGATAATAAAATTACTGAGATCTCAAAACAATATTCAGATTTTATAGATATTATTATTGATTGTATTTTAGAGGGTAGCACAAGACTCCGTGGAATTTTAACAGACAATGAAGTTGTCAAAGTATACAATAAAATTAAAGAAAATTATAGTAATCTTATCCGTGAAGAATGTCCTGATTTAGTGGAAATAATTTATCATGATAAATTACTTGAGAAACATTCAATTGGGCAAAGAGCGTCTGCGCTGATATTGTTTATTTTGACTCAGGAAGAAAATGATTTAATTATTATTGACCAACCAGAAGATGATTTAGATAATCAAGTTATCTATAATGAGGTAATTAGTACAATTAAAAGAAAGAAAAAGTCTATTCAATTTATTTTTGCTACTCATAATGCTAATATACCTGTTTTGGGGGATGCAGAACGAGTTCTTTCTACGCAATATGATGAGAAAATAAATGTTGATATTGGAAATATTGATAGTAAAAATACTCAGCGGAAAATAGTTGATATAATGGAAGGCGGAAAAGAAGCGTTTGAGAAACGTAAGTTGATATATACAAATTGGAATGAAATTTCAAAATGATTAAGAGGTATTTTTTACATACTAGTTATGGGTATTTATAGTATTGATAGGTATCTATTTTGGGGTTTTAATTACCTTGGGGAATCTTTAATATAATAAATACAAAAATTGGAGCAATCCCATGAGGAATTGCTCCAATAAAATATATCTTTTTAAGTATAGGAGATGAGTATAAATAGTATTAATTACTAGTTGTTTTACGCCCCAGCGTAACTTTCAAAAACACTCCTGTCAATGCAATGATCGCCCCGGTAGTGATAAACATTGTCCCGAAGCCCCATTGGGAGGCGATGAAGGAACCTCCTAAGGATCCAATGAAATAGCCCATAAACAAGGTAGATTGGTTATAGGCGAAGACTTGTCCAGCGAATGCCTTCGGAGTAATGCTAGAGATGAAGGTATTAATACCTGGTAATAATCCGCCTAGGCCGATGCCGAGGAGGAATCGCAAGACACACAAGGTGTAGATGTCAGTGACGAAGGCTTGCGGTATGGTCACGAGGCCCACATAGATAAAGCTAGTCCACAGGATGAAACGTGGTCCTAGTTTGTCGATGTATTTACCGAGGACGGAGCTAGCCACCATTTGTGCCAAACCTGTTACGGTAAATGCTAAGCCAGCTAAGAGGGCAATGTGTTCCGCTCCTTGACCCACGATTTGTTGTACGAAGACGGATAGGATCGGTGCCGTTGCCATGGTAGTGAAAGCAAAGATAAAGGAGCCTACGGAAATGTAGATGAGTCCTTTCCAGTCGGGAATGGATGCTTTCAACGTAGTCAGCGATTGCGACGCTCCTTTCGGTTGCGGCGTAAATTCTTCTTTCACAAAGAATAAGGTGGACAAGAAGGCCGTTCCTAGTAAGGCAGACACGATGAAGAAGGCGTAGCGAATGCCAAAGACGCCGCCGATGTAACCACCGATCATAGGACCCAAGAGGGAACCACCGAGGTTGGCAGCGGACAAGAGTCCTAGGGCCCAACCCGTTTGAGCTTGTGGCGTTTGTGTCGCCACGAGGGTAATAGATCCAGAGAAGAATCCAGAGATCATGCCGTTAATCATGCGTATGAATACGATATGTTCCGGCGTTTGGGCAAAGCCGAGGAGTGCATTGGTAATAGCCATACCAAAACTAGCTCGTAGTAGAATGAGCTTACGACCCTTGCGGTCAGCCAGCTTACCCCAAAAGGGCGCGAAGAGGGCCACCATAAGATAGGTCATACCCATGGCGAGGCCAGACCAATTGGCGAGGTCCGCCTGATCGTGGACACCTAGGTCCTGTAAATATAAGGGGATAAGTGGGGCTGCTTGACTAAGCCCCACGGATGCCATGAAGGCACCGAATAAACAAACGTATAATGTGCGTTTCCAAAGTTCCATACTGACTCCTATGTGCGTGGTGTAAAACTGTCATCATCCATGTACCTATGGTAGCATATAAGTGGAATTTGTTACACCCCTAATCTAATTTTCCCCTATTGCCACAGCCCCACAGATAGTATATAATTGTATCTGTAATTGACAACGATATATGTTAATACGTTGATAAAGACGGTCATGCAAGGTAGCTCCGAGCGAGTGAGGGATGGTGAAAGCCTCATGGGTGAATGCATGGCGGATCACTTTTGAGTATATGTTGGGGAGCCCATACTGGGGGTACTCACATCGGTGGACACCGTTATATGTTTGAGCGATGATTCGTTGGGGGTAACTTTCATAAGAATCATCAGTAGGGTGGTACCACGGATTTGCATTCGTCCCTTCGGGGAGCGGGTGCTTTTTTTATTGAGAGGAGAAATACAATGTCTAATGAAGTAGATTATGGTAAGACCTTGCACTTGCCTGAAACAGAATTTCCTATGCGTGGCAATTTGCCAAAGCGCGAACCAGAATTTATCAAGTTTTGGGAAGATAATAAAATTTATGAAAAACGCTTAGCTAAAAATAAAGGTAAAAAATCTTTCATCTTACACGATGGCCCTCCCTATGCGAATGGTAAATTGCACATCGGTCATGCTTTGAACAAAACATTAAAAGATATTGTGATGAAATATAAAACAATGCAAGGCCATTACACACCATATATTCCTGGTTGGGATACACATGGTCTTCCTATCGAGCATGCGGTTATCAAAAACACTGGCTTGAATCGTCATGAAATGAGTCCATTAGACCTTCGCAATAAATGTCGTGAATACGCATTGAATTGTGTGGAAGAACAAAAACAAGACTTTATCCGTTTCGGTGTGCTTGGTGAATGGGATCGTCCCTATTTAACATTGCGCCCTGAGTTCGAAGTGAAACAAATCGGCGTATTTGGTGAAATGGCGAAACGTGGCTACATCTACAAAGGTTTGAAAACTGTATACTGGTGTACGCATTGTGAAACTGCCTTGGCAGAAGCGGAAATTGAATATGCTGAGAAAAAATCTTTCTCTATCTATGTTAAATTTGCTTATGTAAACGGTGCTGAAAGTACATTGCCAGCAGGTTTTGATACAAGTAAATTGTTCTCCGTCATCTGGACAACAACGCCTTGGACAATGCCTGCCAACCAAGCAATCTCTGTAAACCCAGAATTAGATTACTCTTGGGTAAAAATCGGCGATGAAGCATGGTTATTAGCAAACGGATTAATCGAAACAGCTACCAAAGAAATGGGCGTAGAATCTTATGAAGTATTGAACACGTTCAAAGGTAGCGAATTAGAATTAGCGAACTTTAAACATCCATTTGCAGATCGTCATGCGCCTATCTTGTTGGGTTCTCACGTTACATTAGACGCTGGTACAGGTTGCGTACATACGGCTCCGGCTCACGGTGAAGATGACTTTAACGTGGTGAAAGTATATAAAGATGCTGGCAAAATTGACTTTGATATTTTATCCTTGGTCGATGCTACTGGCCGTTATATTGCCAAAGTAGATGAACCTCGCTATGGCGATACAGAACAACCATTGGCTGGCGTTGAAATCCATGATGCAGAAGTGCCAGTGATCAAAATCTTGGCGCACAATGGTGCGTTAGTACAAAAAGGCAACATTCGTCACCAATATGCTCATTGCTGGCGTTGTAAAAATCCTGTCATCTATCGTGCGACAGAACAATGGTTCTCCTCTGTGGATGGATACCGTCAAGAAGCATTGAAAGCAATCGACGAACAAGTACAATGGATTCCTAAATGGGGTCATGACCGCATTTACAACATGATTGCAGACCGTGGGGACTGGGTTATCTCTCGTCAACGTGCGTGGGGTGTGCCAATTCCTATCTACTATTGCGACCATTGTGGAGAGCACATCATCAATGATGATACCATCGCTTCTTTACAAGAATGGTTTGCCAAAGAAGGCTCCAACGCTTGGTGGGCTCATGAAGCAAAAGAATTATTGCCAGAAGGATTCACATGCCCATCTTGCGGACACGATTCTTTCCACAAAGAAACAGACATCATGGACGTATGGTTCGACAGCGGTAGCTCTTGGTCAGGCGTATTGGAACAAAACGAAATGGATGTGCCTTGCGCTATGTACTTAGAAGGGTCTGACCAACATCGTGGTTGGTTCAACTCTTCCTTGTTAACAGGTATCGCTACACGTGGTCATGCACCATACAATGCCGTATTGACTCATGGTTTCGTAGTGGACGGGGAAGGCCGTAAAATGTCTAAATCTGTAGGCAATACAGTGGCTCCTTCCGACATCATCGATGTACACGGTGCGGACGTAATGCGTCTATGGGTATCCTCTGCAGATTACCAAGCAGACGTTCGTTTGTCTAAAGACATTGTGAAACAATTGGCGGAAGTATATCGTAAAATCCGTAACACATTCCGTTTCTTATTGGGTAACTTAGATAACTTTAACCCTAATACAGATAAAGTAGCTTACAAAGATTTGACAGAGTTAGATCGTTGGGCATTACATCGTTTAGAAGAAGTTCGTCAAAAAGTAACGAATGCTTACGAAAACTATGAATTCCATATTTTATATCACACCATCCATAACTTCTGTACTGTAGATTTATCTTCCTTCTACTTAGACGTGTTGAAAGATACAATGTACGCAGAGAAAGAAAACAATGTAGCTCGTCGTAGTGCGCAAACTGCTATCTATGAAATCTTAACAACATTGGTTAAAATGGTATCTCCGGTTCTTTCTTTCACAGCGGAAGAAGTATGGCAATACATGCCAAAAGAAGAAGGCATGGAAGAAAGCGTTATGTTAGCAGATTGGCCACAAGGTCACGCAGAGCATGTGGATGCAGAATTGTCCGCTCGTTGGGCAAAAATGTTAGACCTTCGTAGCGAAATGACAAAAGCCTTAGAAGGGGCACGCCGTGATAAAGCTATCGGTCACTCCTTGGATGCATCCATCACTGTCTATGCAGATGGCGACGCGTACCAAGCATTGACTGGATTCGGCGGTTCTTTAGCTAGCTTGTTGATCGTGTCTGAAGCGCATGTAATGGAAGGCCGTGACAAAGCACCAGCCAATGCTGTGACAGTAGAAGACGGCGCATTATCCATCGTGGTAACTCCATCTGAGTTAGAAAAATGCGAACGTTGTTGGATTCACCGCGACACAGTTGGTCAAGATGGGGATCATCCAACATTATGTGCTCGTTGCGCTGACGTAGTCAAAGGATAATGACAATCGCATAAGTAGTCAAAGGTTCAAGTACTATCAATTTAGGTAAGGCAAGGGATGTATTATTTCCTTGCCTACTTTCTAACAAAGGAGATGCCCTATGAACGTATTGATTGTGATAGATATGCAACATGATTTTATTGATGGAACATTGGGTTCACCGCAGGCGCAGGCCATCGTACCGGCGGTGCGTGAAACAATTCGTAACTTTGATGGCCCCATCGTGTTTACTCGAGATACACATGATGAGGGTTATCTTGAAAGCCAAGAGGGCAAACATTTGCCAGTGGAACATTGTGCCCGTGGCACCAAAGGTTGGGAGATTGCTGATGACCTGTTGGAAGTGGCGCGTGAACGTGGCCAACGGGTGGATGTACTAGATAAACCTAACTTTGGATCCTTGGATTTGCTAGCACACCTTAAGGGGATGCATGAAGCGGAACCTATCGAATCTTTAACCTTGATTGGTTTATGTACGGATATTTGCGTGGTTTCCAATGCTTTGATTCTAAAAGCGGGCTTACCAGAAGTCCCACTTCATGTGGATCCGAAATGTTGCGCAGGAGTGACACAAGAATCCCATGAGGCAGCACTGTTGACGATGAAGATGTGTCAGTGCATTGTGGAAGACTAAACATATGCTAGTATAACGTGGAAGAATATAATAGATAAGAGGAATGTTTATAAGTGTATGAAGCATTCCTCTTTTGCATGTATGCATAATAGGTCTACATGAGTAGTATTTAGATGTACTCCACATGTTGACAGTTGTACATGTGATATATGATAATAGAAACATAGCATAAATATATATTAAGATATATAGTAATCTGATATGGGGTGCTGTGTACCCAATAGAAAGCAAGGAGAAGAAGCATGAGAAAACGTAGTATGATAACGATGGGAGCGCTACTGGCAGCGTATGCCCTGACGACCAACGTAAGTTATGGGGCGTTGCAGCAGTCCTATGGAACATCAGCAACAGAAGTAGGCGGAACGGATGCGTACACTAATTCTGGAGTAAGTGTTTCGCATGGAGCGACGCTGACTATAACAGGTACAGAAAATTTGTCTGTCACCATGGATGGTGCAGATGAAAGAGTAGCTATGGATATCACAGGTGCGAACCTAACAGCAGAGAATTTGAACATTACCGTTACTCCTGGTGACAAAGCAGTGAATAATCGTCCAAAAGGAATGATCGTACGTGGCGCATCAGATACAAATATTGATAATCTGAATGTAACAGTGACGAAGTCGAATCGTGATGCGAAAACAAGTAATAGCCCCGATAGTGATGCAGCCTATGGTGTGGCTGTTGGATATGACTATAATGGTGGTAATCCAGGGGATACTACAAAGTTCACTGTGAACAACGCAACCATTAAGGTAAATAACACAGCAGATTCTGTGAAAGGTCATTATACGAATGGATTGTATAAAGAGAAAAAGGTATTCTTTTTTACTGCAAAAGCTCAAGGTGATTTTTTAAGTGGTTATCAATTATCAGGTATAAAAATTTATCGTTCTGATAAAGCTACCCCTCAATTCCATGCTACAGGAGATGTGAATATCGAAGTAGAAGATAAGAGCACGGCGAAGGTGGCAGACTATAATGTAGGGATTTATATTTCTGGTGACAATGCATCAGCTATATTCGATGGAAATACCAATATAAGAGTGACAGGGAATGGGCTGAACTCCGCCGGTATTAAAATTGGGAAACCGAAAGATTCTGGAACAGTAGGGAATGCTACGGTGACAGTGAATGGGAAGTTAAATATAGATACAACGAGTGTGGATGGCACATATACGTTTGGAAGTGGGTCTAAAGCACAAGTGTTGCGTGGCTCAGGAGCGGTACGCTTGTTTGACAAAGGGTCTACTTTCAATGTAACTGGTCAGAAAACAAAAGAGGCATCCTTTATTAAAGCAAGTACGAATGGTATTGTTTTTGATACTGTTGATTACGAAAATTTAGGAACTGTTGTTACTAATGTAGTAGGAACAAAAAATGAAATGCTGACGCGTGGCACTCATAATGAAAATGGAACTGCATCATTGTATAATACAAAAATTTCTACTATAAGCGAAGAAGATGACTTGATTTTAGCTAATGCTAGATTTAAAAAAGAGGAAGATGTTTATAAATTGGCTGATTTAGCTAAGAAGGCTGGACTTGATGTCCGGAGCAAGCTTGACTCTCATTTCCAAACAGGTGCTATGAACGTCAAAAACGCCCAATTCACTCTTTCTGGTGAAAAATCCGAAGCCACAGCAGCGAAAAAAGGTTGGGCTATCCGTGCAAAATCTGAAAATGCTGAGGCTACTACAGAAACAGACCGAGCTACTTCCGAATTAACAGCAACTATCGCAGATAAAGCGTTATTAACAGGTTTAATCCATGCAGATAAACAGTCCACTTTGCATATGAATGTGGACAAAGGCGCTACATGGCGATTAGCGAAGAAAGAAGATTTAACAGGTGCGCAAGAGTCTACAGCTACTACTGTGACATTGTCTAATGGTGGTATTCTTGATGCAGGTACGAATTTAACAGACGATGCAAAAGCAGAATATACTGTGACAACTGTACAAAAAGATGGTACTACTGTTTCTGATTTCAAAAATGAAGGCGGTATCATTACGACAGTTAATAAGTCCTATGCAGATGTGTTGACATTGAATGGCAACTACACAGGTAAAGATGGCTTTATCAAAATGAATACGAAATGGGATTCTCCTGGTGATGAAGAGGGAGCTAACTCCGAATCTGACTTAGTGCATATTACAGGAACGGCGACAGGCTCTACTACAGTAGTACCTGTGGGAGCAGATGGCACAGAAGCTGTCATTGATGGTTCCATTGGTTCTATTGCAGCAGACTTAACAAAAAATACAGTGCCAGTGGTGCGTGCTGATATGGAATCCAGTGAAGAAGGGGCTTTCACAGGAGTTGCTAAAACAACGGGGGCTGGTGAATTAAAATTAGCTCATCGTGTGAAAGACGGCAAACATGAATGGTTCTGGACATTGACAGGTCTCAACAAGACGCCTAATTTAGATAAGCGTACTCCTGGATATGTACAAATGCCAGATGTAAACTCTCGTATGATCGGTCAAATTTTGCGTACTTTACATGAGCGTCGTAGTGAAAATCCACGTGTATTGCATGAACAACGTCATATGGAATCGTACCCAATGAGCCGTGTGATGTATGCTCATCATGAAGAGGGCGATGATCATCCATTCTGGGCCAAAGTATTGAAAGATTATGGTCGTCATAGTAATGATCGTTTTGGTTACACATTACATACGCATGGAATTCAATTAGGTCGTGATTGGAATGTGAAAACGAAAGAAGACGGATCCACGAGTGTGAACAGTGGCTATGTGGCATACCAACATGGTTATACTAGTTTCCAAGATAATTTCAATACAGATGACCAAGGTAAAGCAACAACAGACTTGCACACAGGTGATGGTAAAGCTCAGAACATTTCACTAGGTCTTACACGGACAAAATATAATAAACACGAAGAGTACATGGATGTAGTAGGTCAATTTAGCTGGCTCCGCAATACCTATGAAGCGGTAGGCCATGACAGAGAAACACAATCTGGTTGGGGCTTTGCTGGTTCCATTGAATTTGGTCATCCATACATCAATCGTGAAAATGAACACCGCCGTATCATCATCGAGCCACAAGCGCAATTGGTGTACAGCTATGTGAATCTTCATGGTATTCATGGTACTGATAAAGAAGTATCTCATGGTGGACATTCTAATTTGGTGGGTCGTTTAGGACTTCGTTTCTCTCGTGATAACTACAACAAGGAAGGTGTGGCTACACGCACAGTCTATGGCGTAGCTAACGTATGGAGAACATTCACAAAAGGCAATGAGATTCATATTGGCCAAGATGTGTTCCGTGTAACCAATGGCAGTACAATTGGTGAGCTAGGCTTAGGTTTACAATGGCGTAAAAATGATCGTGTGTATATTTACGGCGATCTACGCTTTGAAAGAAACTTAGGTGGCGCATACTACAAAGGCTATCGTGGTAATGTAAGTGTGAAATATATTTGGTAATATATAGGCGAATAGCAAGCCTCGTAGTATACTAAGACTAGGAGGCTTGCTTATGTACTTTTATATTAAAGATACTTGCGTGTGTTGCGCCGGCTGTGCGATGGATTGTCCCGTGCAAGCCATTACACGCAATGGTGATTGCTATGTCATCCATCAGGATATGTGCATTCACTGTGGCGACTGTTATGCCATATGCCCAGTGGGTGCCGTGCAGATGGTAAAGGAAAAAGACTTGGATACGAACGAATGATACGTTTGTGCGCCAAGTCTTTTTTGCTTTTTTATCAGTGTTGAAATGAAACGCTGGTAACTAATGAATATGTCGTAGAGTGCTTCTTAGATTCATCGTTAAGAGGTTGTGTCACAAATGTTTGACTACTATCGTTGTGCGACGAAGCTTTCAGTAAAATAAACTTGACAAACAGTGGAAAGACGATTATAATGTTTAATTGCAAAAAAAGTAACTATAACATTGATTTAATGAGGATAATTATCCAAGGTTGTGCTGAAATGAGGAAAGCAAGGTTCACAAGAAAAAATTAGGAGCCTTGCTTATTTTGTCATTGACTAGCAGGAAAACTGAGACCTGGAAATGTCTGGAATCATACCGTTATAGAATATGTAAGCCAATTTTTATGAGGGGTGAAAAGAACATGTTCAAACCTGAGCAAGTGGGTAAGCGGACCCGTTATACCTACGCTAAGATTAACGAAGTTCTCGAAATGCCACATTTGTTAGACATTCAACGCAAGTCTTACGAGTGGTTTTTGGAGAGCGGTTTACAAGATATTTTTAACGATATTTCTCCAATTAAAGACAATTCGGGAAAGTTAGCACTTTCTTTTGAAGGATTTAGCCTTGGAGAACCAAAGTACGACATCAACGAATGCAAAAACCGTGATGCTACTTATGCAGCACCTTTGCGCGTGAATGTTCGTCTCGTTAACAATGATCCAGAAAATCCAGATATTAAAGAACAAGAAGTATTCATGGGCGACTTCCCATTGATGACAGATACAGGAACGTTCATCATCAATGGTGCAGAACGTGTTATCGTATCTCAATTAGTTCGTTCCCCAGGTGTGTACTACGGTGGTAGCATCGATACGATGGGTAACCGTTTGTATGATTCCACAGTGATTCCAAACCGTGGTGCTTGGATCGAATTAGAAAAAGATGCAAACGACATCGTGTCTGTGCGTATTGACCGTAACCGTAAATTACCAGCTACCGTACTTGTACGTGCGTTGGGTTGGGAAACAAATGAATCCATTTTAGAATTGTTCTGGAATGGTCAAGTGGATGAAAATGGACATCCAGAATACGATGAACGTTTACTTCGTACCTTAGAAAAAGATAGCACACAATCTGCCGATGAAGCGTTGGTAGAAATCTACAAAAAACTTCGTCCAGGCGAACCACCAACAGTGGAAAGTGCTCGCAACTTATTCGACAATTTATTCTTTGACCCACGCCGTTATGATTTAGCTCGTGTTGGTCGTTATAAATTAAATAAAAAATTGGGCTGGCGTCAACGCATGTTCGGTCAAACATTGGCGGAACCAATCGTAGATGAAAACGGTGAAATCATCGTAGAATCCGGCACATATGTAAACGAAGAAGTTATTGAAATCGTAGCTAACAGCGGTGTGTATGCAGGTGATGTAGTGCCTGAGTTCTTCGTAGTGAATACAGAAGGTACGGTGGTGAAAGTTATCTGTAACAACAGCAACTTGCCATTCAGCCATCGCACAGTAACTCCTGAAGACATGATCGCTAATGTAAGCTACATGATGAACCTTATCGAAAACATTGGTCAAACAGATGATATCGACCATTTGGGTAACCGTCGTCTTCGTTGCGTAGGCGAATTGTTGCAAAACCAATTCCGTATTGGTTTGACTCGTATGGAACGTGTGGTAAAGGAACGTATGACAATTCAAGACGTATCTGTCATCACACCACAAGCGTTGTTAAACATTCGTCCTGTGGTAGCAGCGGTGAAAGAATTCTTTGGTTCTTCCCAGTTGTCCCAGTTCATGGACCAAACAAATCCATTGGGCGAATTAACACACAAACGTCGTCTATCTGCCCTAGGACCGGGTGGTTTATCTCGTGAGCGCGCCGGCTTCGAAGTTCGTGACGTGCATCACTCTCACTATGGTCGTATGTGTCCAATCGAGACTCCAGAGGGTCCAAATATCGGCTTGATCAACTCCTTGTCCAACTATGCGAAAGTCAACGAATTTGGTTTCATCGAAGCTCCGTACCGTAAAATTGAAAAAATCTACGGTACAGGCGAAGAGGCTAATAAAGTGGTGAAAGTTCGCGTTATGGACCAAGTTGTGTACATGACAGCTGATGAAGAAGAAGGCATGACAATTGCCCAAGCGAACTCTCTCATTGATGAACAAGGGTACTTCGTATCTGAGCACATCGCATGTCGTCGTGGTCATGATGTATTAGAAGTATCTCCAGATAAAGTAGATTACATGGACGTAAGTCCAAAAGAAGTTGTATCTATTGGTACAGCGATGATTCCATTCCTTGAAAATGACGATGCGAACCGTGCCTTGATGGGTGCGAACATGCAGCGTCAAGCAGTGCCATTACTTCGTGCACAAGCACCATTAGTAGGTACAGGTATGGAATACAAAGCGGCTACAGACTCCGGTGTTTGCGTATTAGCAAAAGAAGCGGGGGTAGTTACTCGTTGTTGGGGCCATGAAATCCATGTACAACGTGAAAACGGTCGTGTTGACGTATATAAATTAAACAAATTCATGCGTTCTAACCAATCCACATGCTTTAACCAAAAACCAATCGTATACCGCGGTCAATCCGTTGTGAAAGGCCAAGTATTGGCGGATGGTCCAGCTACAGATGGCGGCGAATTAGCATTAGGTTTCAACGTGCTAGTAGCCTTCATGCCTTGGGAAGGTTACAACTACGAGGATGCGATCTTATTAAGTGAAGAACTTTGTAAAGAAGATATCTACACATCCATCCATATTGAAGAATACGAATGTGATGCTCGTGACACTAAATTAGGGGCCGAAGAAATCACACGTGAATTGCCAAATACTGGCGATGATAATCTTAAAAACTTGGATGAAAACGGTATTATTTGCATCGGTGCAGAAGTAAAACCAGGCGATATCCTAGTTGGTAAGGTCACTCCAAAAGGCGAAACTGAATTAACTCCAGAAGAACGTTTATTGCGTGCTATCTTTGGTGATAAAGAACGTGAAGTTCGCGATACTTCCTTGCGTGTACCACATGGTGAAGCAGGTAAAATCGTAGACGTAAAAATCTTTACTCGTGAAAATGGCGACGAATTACAACCTGGCGTGAATAAAGTGGTCCGCGTGTACATTGCACAAAAACGTAAGATCCACGAAGGCGATAAAATGGCGGGCCGTCATGGTAACAAAGGTGTCGTATCTCGCGTTATGCGCCAAGAAGATATGCCATTCTTGCCAGATGGTACACCAGTACAAATCGTATTGAACCCATTAGGCGTACCATCCCGTATGAACATCGGACAGGTATTGGAAACTCATTTAGGTTGGGCTGTACAAGGCTTAGGCATGCAAATCAAAGCCACTGATTTAAAAATCAAAGAAGTCTTGAACGAAGCTAAATTGAATGGTACCTACTGGGATGAAATCGACGGTATCAAAGATATCTATGCAGAAATTGAAAGCTTAGAACAAGCCATTGCAGATCCTACAATTGCTAACTACCTTGAAACAGATAAACAAATCGATGGACAAAAAGTTGTTGCTTTAGACAAAATTTTACATCGTGCAGAAGAAAAATTTGAAGAGCTTGGTGGCGCAGAACGTTATAACCTTCTATTAGCTGAAGAAAAACGTATCTACGAATTAGGTATTGAAACATTTGATGATGTAGATGCAGAGCGCCCAGAAATGGATGCAGACTTAGAAGAAGAATTACGTGCTCTTCGCCGCGTCGTAAAAGTAAAAGAAACAATCCAACAAGTTCGTGAAAAACGTCATTACTTACGTGGCGAGTTAGAAAAATACGGTTACGATTACGATACATATGGTATGCCAAAACCTGATACAGCAGGTATCCACATTGCGACACCAGTATTTGACGGTGCTCATGAAAGCGACGTATTCGATACGCTTCGCATTGCAGGCCGTGATGACGATGGTAAAACAGTATTGTACGATGGACGTACAGGGGAACGAATGGATAACAAAGTTACCGTTGGTTACGTATACATGTTGAAACTTCACCATCTTGTTGACGATAAAATCCATGCTCGTTCCACAGGTCCGTACTCCCTTGTTACACAACAACCATTGGGTGGTAAAGCACAATTCGGCGGACAACGTTTCGGTGAGATGGAGGTTTGGGCACTGGAAGCCTATGGCGCAGCCTATACTCTACAAGAATTACTGACTGTGAAATCTGACGATGTGGTAGGCCGTGTGAAAGCATACGAAAAAATCGTGAAAGGCGAAAACATTCCAGAACCAGGTGTACCAGAATCTTTCAAAGTATTGTTGAAAGAATTACAAAGTATTGGTCTCGATGTGAAAATCTTGAACGAAGATCAAGAAGAAGTGCTCATCAAAGAATTAGATGAAGATGATGCACCACGTCATGATGATATTCGTGAAGTGATGGAAGAGGCTGCTTCAGAAGCTACTGTTGAAGGGGAAGCATCCACTACACCAGAAGGATATATAGTAGAAGAAGAACCTGTCACAGCAGGCGAAGAAGACGATATCATCAGCCAAATCAGCGGCTATGTAGAATCTTCTGATAATGAGTAATACCACTATCTCGTAAAGGAGGGAGCATACAGTGCTAGACGTAAATGAATTTGATTCCATGCGAATCGGTTTAGCTTCGCCACAACAAATTTTGGAGTGGTCTCATGGAGAAGTAAAAAAACCTGAAACAATTAACTACCGCACCTTAAAACCAGAACGAGATGGTTTATTCTGTGAGCGCATTTTCGGACCAACAAAGGACTGGGAATGTCATTGTGGAAAATATAAACGCATTCGTTATAAAGGTGTAGTATGTGATAAATGTGGTGTAGAAGTGACTCGTGCCAAAGTACGTCGTGAACGTATGGGTCACATTGAATTGGCTACGCCAGTGTCTCATATTTGGTATTTTAAGGGCATCCCATCTCGTATGGGATTGATCCTTGAAATGTCTCCGCGTTCCTTGGAGCGTGTATTATACTTCGCAGCGTATATCGTAGTCGATCCAGGAGACACTCCATTGTCTAAACAGCAATTGTTGTTTGAAACTGAATACCGCGAATACGAAGCGATGTTCAATGACGCTGACTACAAAGTAGGCGGTAAAAGTGTCATTATTGAAACCATTGCACAACGTCGTGAACGTTTGCAATTGGTGAACTCTGCTAAACACAAAGAAGAAGTGAATGCAGAACTTGCAGCGAATACAGAGATTCCTGAAGAAGAAAAAGAATACGAAGTATTAACTCGTGAAGAAAAATTAGAATTAGGTGCCTTAGAAGAATATACTTTTGTATGTATCGACATGGGCGCAGAAGCCATCAAAGAATTACTTTGCGAATTAGACTTAGATGCATTGAACGAAGAGTTGCGTGCTGAATTAGAAACAGCGACTGGTCAACGTAAAGTTCGTGCTGTACGTCGTTTGGAAGTCGTAGAAGCATTCCGTCAATCCGGTAATCGTCCAGAGTGGATGATCATGGACGTAGTGCCAGTTATCCCACCTGAATTACGCCCAATGGTGCAATTAGATGGGGGCCGTTTTGCTACGTCTGATTTGAACGATTTATACCGTCGTGTTATCAACCGTAACAACCGTTTGAAACGCTTATTGGATTTAGGTGCCCCTGATATCATCGTGCGCAACGAAAAACGTATGCTACAAGAAGCAGTAGATGCGTTAATTGACAATGGTCGCCGTGGCCGTCCAGTAACAGGACCAAGCAACCGTCCATTAAAATCCTTGTCCGATATGTTAAAAGGTAAACAAGGTCGTTTCCGTCAAAACTTGTTGGGTAAACGTGTTGACTACTCTGGCCGTTCCGTTATCGTAGTAGGTCCAGAATTGAAAATGCATCAATGTGGTCTACCAAAAGAAATGGCATTGGAATTGTTCAAACCATTCGTAATGAAACGTCTAGTAGAACGTGGCCAAGCTAGCAATATTAAAGCGGCAAAACGCCAAGTAGAACGCATCGGTGTAGGTGTTTGGGAAGCATTGGAAGAAGTTATTAAAGAACATCCAGTGTTACTTAACCGTGCCCCTACCTTGCATAGATTGGGTATCCAAGCCTTCGAACCAATCCTTTGGGAAGGCCGTGCCATCAAATTGCATCCATTAGTATGTACAGCTTTCAACGCCGACTTTGACGGTGACCAAATGGCGTGTCACTTACCATTGTCCGTAGAAGCACAATCGGAAGCACGTACCTTGATGCTTTCATCCCATAACATCTTGTCCACAAAAGACGGTAAACCAGTAGCGGTTCCATCTCAGGATATGATCTTGGGTACATACTACTTAACAGTGGTTCGTAAAGGTACAGAAGATAAAGCGAAACGCTTTGCTAACTATGACGAAGTCATTTTGGCATACGATTCTGGCGTTATCGGCTTGCAAGATATTATCTACATTCGTATCGAAGGCTATGGTCTCGTAAAAACAACAGCGGGCCGTTTGATCTTCAACGAAGCTTTATATCCTGAAATCCGCCAATTCGTAAAAGAAGAAGATGGCACATGGTCCTTGGGTAAAGTCATGGACAAAAAAATGGTTGGTAAACTAGTTGACCAATGTTTCCAAGTATTCGGCAATGAAAAAACGGCAGAATTGCTTGACCGCATTAAATCCCTAGGTTACTCTTTTGCCCGCCGTGCTGGTATGACCATCGCTATTGCAGATATCAAAGTGCCAGAAGAAAAAGCTGGCATCGTAGAAGCAGCAGACGTAGAAGTTAATAAAGTATCCCGTCTATATCGTCGTGGTTTAATCACAGAAGAAGAACGGTATCGCAAAACTATCGGGTTGTGGGAAAATGCTATCGATACAGTAACAGATGCGATGATGGATAACATGGCAGCGGACCAAGATGGTTTCAACCCAGTATACATGATGGCCATCTCTGGTGCCCGTGGTAACAAACAACAGATCCGTCAGTTGGCGGGTATGCGTGGTTTGATGGCGGATCCATCTGGTCGTATCATCGACTTGCCAATCAAAGCGAACTTTAAAGAGGGCTTGACTGTATTGGATTACTTTACATCCTCTCACGGTGCTCGTAAAGGTTTGGCCGATACAGCACTTCGTACAGCTGACTCCGGTTACTTAACACGTCGTCTTGTTGACGTATCCCAAGACGTAATCGTTCGCGAAGAAGACTGCGATGTAGTAGGTATCGATTTAGCTCGTGAAAGAGCTCGTTTGGCACGCAACACAAAAGATGCGTTGACATACTTGAAAGATGACTTAATTGGTCGTGTCTTAGACCGCGATGTAGTGGATCCTATGACAGGTGAGGTCATTGCAGATGCTGAAAGTATTGTAACAGAAGCAACTATCGAAGCATTGGCAGAATCCCAAGTGAAATCCATCGCTTTGCGCGGTGCACAATTGGGTAGCGACAGCGACATCAATCATACGAACATCGTTCAAACTATTGCATTAGGCGAAGTAGACGATACAATTCGTACGACATTGCGTAAAACAATGATCGAAAATATGCTTGGAAAAGATACAGTATATTCAGTTATCGATAGCGAAGGCGTAGAAATCTTCCCTGCTCATACAGCGTTGACAGAAGAAGGTATCGAGGCTATCTTGAACTCCGATGTAAAAGAAGTACAAGTTCGCAACAATGAAATCCATGGTATCGAAGTAGAAGCAATCGTTGAAGGTACTGGCGTCATCGAACCATTGAAAGATCGTATCGTAGGACGTACAGCGGCAGAAGAATTAGTGAATAAAGAAACTGGTGAAGTCATCGTTCCATTGAACGGTGAAATCACAGAAGAATTAGCTGATGAAGTAGTAAAATACTACGACACAGTGAAAATCCGTTCTGTATTGACTTGCCGTTCTCCATATGGGGTATGTATGAAATGTTATGGTCGTGACCTAGGTACTGGTGGACAAGTACAAGTTGGGGAAGCAGTAGGTATCATTGCAGCCCAATCCATCGGTGAACCAGGTACACAGTTGACAATGCGTACATTCCATACAGGCGGTGTTGCCGGCGACGATATCACACAAGGTTTGCCTCGTGTTGAAGAGTTGTTTGAAGCACGTCGTCCAAAACGTAATGCGATCATTGCCGAAGTAGAAGGTACAGTGCGTGTCGTACCAAATGACAATAAAAAAGGTACTAACACAATCTTCATCACTACCGTAGAGGGAGAAGAGTACGATTACTTAATTCCTTACGGTTCTCGTATCATCGTGAAAGATGGCGATGTAGTAGCGAAAGGAGCACGCTTAACAGAGGGCTCCATCAATCCACACGACATCATGCGCGTCATGGGTACAGAAGCAACACAACGTTACCTTGTATACGAAGTACAAAAAGTATATAAATCTCAAGGTGTAGAAATTAACGATAAAC
>CAUQLO010000007.1:0-48402 GCA_963518725.1 uncultured Veillonella sp.
AAAGAAAATGCGGATAAGATTTTAGGTGACAAATAATAAAATGCAGTAAGGGGGCATTTGCCCCCTTCATTATCTGATTAGCAGGAGGAAAATGTATGGGCGAGTACATATTAGAAATGCGCCAAATTACGAAGGAATTTCCTGGCGTAAAGGCCTTGGATAATGTCACTTTCAAAGTCCGACCAGGCACCGTACATGCTCTAATGGGAGAGAATGGCGCAGGAAAGTCGACTCTTATGAAATGCCTGTTCGGTATTTATAAGCAAGATCAAGGGGATGTTGTGATTGACGGCGAAGTCGTTGATATGACAGATTCCCGGACGGCTCTTGGATTGGGAATTTCTATGATTCATCAAGAGTTATACCCTGTATTACAACGAAATGTTATGGAAAATTTGTGGCTAGGCCGTTTTCCAACGAAAAAAATTGGTCCTTTCACATTTGTGGACCATAAAAAAATGAAAGAAGATACATTGGCGTTGTTCAATGAAATCGATGTAGATATCGATCCAGAGCAATTGGCTGGTGAATTATCTGTTTCTAAACTACAAAACATTGAGATTGCCAAAGCAGTTTCACATCAAGCACGTATTATTGTAATGGATGAACCGACGTCATCTCTGACTAGCGATGAAGTAGAACATCTATTTAAAATTATTAACTCCTTGCGCAAAAAAGGGGTTGCCATTATATATATCTCTCATAAGATGGAAGAAATCCTACGCATATCTGACGAAGTAACGATCATGCGTGATGGTCAATATATAGGGACTTGGCATGCAGATGAGTTGACCACGGACTTAATCATTCAACGAATGGTAGGCCGTGAAATGACACAACTGTTCCCGCCAAAAACGAATGTACCAGCGGAAGAAGTACTACGAGTAGAAAACTTAACGTCCATTAACCCACATTCCTTCAAAGATGTAACGTTCTCCCTTCGCAAAGGGGAAGTACTCGGTGTGGGTGGCCTTGTAGGGGCACAGCGTACAGAGGTTATCGAAGCCTTGTTTGGGCTTCGTGGTATCGAGTCTGGTAAGATTTACATGCACGATAAAGAAGTGCGTATCCGCCACCCTCGTGATGCGAAGAAATTGGGTATGGCATTGCTCACAGAAGAGCGCCGTGCTACGGGTATATTCCCGATGCTGACCATTGTGGATAATACGACGATGGCAGCACTACCCAAATATGAAAATAAGTTTAAGCTATTGAATGACGATAAGCGACTAGACGATACGAAAGAAGGGGTTGCCTCCTTGCGAGTGAAAACGCCTTCTACAGATACAAAAATTCAGAGTCTTTCTGGTGGTAACCAACAAAAGGTGCTCATTGCCCGTTGGTTGAATACGAATCCAGAAATCCTATTGTTGGATGAACCGACAAGGGGCATCGACGTAGGCGCGAAATATGAAATTTATTCCATTATTAACGAACTAGCTAGCGCAGGTAAAAGTATTATCATGATTTCTTCGGAAATGCCGGAGTTATTAGGTATGAGCGACCGCGTTATGGTTATGAGTAATGGATATATGAGCGGCATTTTAGATGCTCATGAAGCGACTGAAGAAAAAATTATGGAACTAGCAACAGCTGGTTTAGTCTAGGAGGTATCGTATGAGCCAAGGTAAGTTAGGAAAGTTTCTTTCCCAAAATATTATCTATTTGGTACTAGTAGTACTAGTAGCGGCTATTTCCATGTATAGCCCGAACTTTTTATCTGTCACAAGTTTTCGTGATATTTTAATCCAATCTTCTCCACGTGTCATCATTGCCTTAGGGTCTGCTATGATCCTTATCACGGCAGGTTGTGACTTGTCCGCAGGTCGTGTAGTGGGTTTAACAGCGGTTGTATCTGCATCGTTAACACAGTTGCCAGATTATCCGCGTCCGTTCTTTGAACATTTACCTGAATTACCATTGATTCTACCTATCGTGATTGCTATCGTAGTAGGTGCTATCATCGGTTTAGTATCTGGTGTAATCGTAGCGTACTTAAAAATCGTACCGTTCATTTCCACACTAGGTACCATGGTTATAACCTACGGTATTTGTTCCTTGTACTTTGACATGGAGCCAAATAACTCCCAACCAATCGGCGGTTTACGACCTGAGTTTACACAAATTGGTACAGGTTCTTTAGACCTAGGATTTATGACGATTCCATACATTGTTATTATCGCTGCAGTGATTTCCTTAATCATGTATGTGGTATATAACAAAACGATTCTAGGTAAAAACATGTTTGCTATCGGTGGTAATCCACAAGCAGCTGTTGTATCCGGTATCAACGTAGCCGTTACATTGGTTATCATCTATGTCATCGCTGGTGCCTTATACGGCGTAGGCGGTATCTTAGAAGCAGCCCGTACAGGTGGTGCTACAAACAACTATGGTAATATGTACGAGTTAGATGCCATCGCAGCGTCCGTTGTAGGCGGTGTATCCATCACAGGTGGTATCGGTACAGTACCTGGTATCATCGCAGGTGTGTTGATCTTTACAGTTATCAACTACGGTTTAACATTCGTTGGTATGGGACCATACTGGCAATTGATTATCAAAGGTTTAATCATTGTTATCGCCGTTGCCTTCGACGTACGTAAATCTATGGCACGCAAATAATTGCATACTGAAATCATTAGCCCTCGGCTTTCACAGGATTGTGAAAGTCGGGGATTTTGTGTTATTGAAAGTAGTTTTGTATACACTATCCTTAGTGGTGAAAATATGCGTTTAGTGTTTGGGATAGCAAGTATTCCCCTGAATTAGTTCTTTGCTTTCTAGGATGCTGAATACTAGCAGTATATGCAAAAATAACAGAGGCAAGTTGAGCGAATCAACGTGCCTCTGTTGTTGTATAGTTAAGTATGTATGATAGTTGTTAGTTGTTAGTGTTTATTTTTATTTGGAGGAGTCTATTCTAAGCGCTCTATTAGAATGCTGGAAGAATAGCACCTTTGTATTTGTCTTCGATGAATTTTTTGATTTCAGGGCTTTGTAAAGCTTTAATCAATTTTACGATTTCATCACGTTTTTCATCGCCTTCACGAACGGATACGATGTTTACGTATGGGGAATCTTTAGATTCTAAGAACAATGCATCTTTTGTTGGGTTCAAGTCAGCACCTAATGCAAAGTTTGTGTTGATCACAGAAATTGCGGAATCATCTAATGCACGAGGTAATTGAGCAGCCTCTAATTCAACGAATTTCAAGTTTTTAGGGTTGTCTTTGATGTCTTGTACTGTAGAAGAGATGCTGTTAGGATCGTTCAATGTGATTAAACCAGCTTTGGAAAGTAATAGTAATGCACGACCACCATTTGTTGCATCAGATGGGATTGCTACTTGAGCGCCATCTTGTACTTCTTTCAAGTCTTTTACTTTTTTAGAGTAAATGCCCATTGGCTCGATGTGTACGGCACCTGCTGTTGCAATGTGAGTACCTTTTTCTTTGTTGAAGTTTTCTTGATAAGGAATGTGAGCGAAGAAGTTCGCATCAAGTTCTTTATCATTCAAAGCTACATTTGGTTGTACATAATCGCTAAATTCAACGATTTCTAATTTAATGCCTTCTTTAGCAAGAATTGGTTTTACTTGCTCTAAGATTTCAGCGTGGGGTACTGGGGAAGCACCAATTTTTAATGTTTTACCTGCATCGGAACCAGTGGAGCTAGTGCCAGTGGAACCACAGCCACCTAATAACAAGGCAGCGCCTAATACAGCTGTTGCTGCTAAACTAAATAATTTCTTCATGTCGTATCTCCTTTTCTTTGTGTACTTACATAGTGAATTTCTACTTGCTTAGTATACCAATAGTTTGGTTATAAGTAAAATACGTTATATATCTAAGCTGTTATAGTTATAGACTATGGTTTAGATAGGTGCTACTGTGAAAGTAATATAACATTTCCCTTATAGAGAATGGTATTACATAGTAAGCCTATAGCCCACAAGATATGATACAGCGTACAAGAGATAGAGGTAAACTTCATGGCCTCGTTTAATTGTACTGGATCTGCATAGGTGTTGAAAATCCTGATGACTTTCATAGCCGGCACGAGTGATAGTAATGCCAACAAGGAGGTCCAAGGGATACTGCTATAGGCCACCCAAAAGACTAGCCATAAGGAGCTAATAAGGAAGAGTCTTTGTAGGAGTTGGATGCCTCTTTCACGGCCTAAAAGAATAACCAAGGTGCGGCGACCGTGGTTAGCATCGTTCGTAAAGTCCCGCAAGTTGTTGGTCATCATGATGGCGCCGATTAAGATGGTGGACGGCACCGCAGGGATGAGGTAGGTCCAATGCAAGGTGTGGGTCCAAGCGAAGAGGGTAATGCACAAGATGGCAAAGCCCATGGCAAGTCCCGATGCGAGTTCACCGAAGGGAGTGCGAGAAATGGGTTTAGGCCCGCCGGAATATAAGATGCTAGTTAGAATGCAGAGCATACCCACCGGGATGTACCACCAAGTGACAGCACTGGCGAGGGCGATGCCTAAGACAAGGGGAAGTATCGTCGTGATGTATCCCCAACGTTTAATTACGGCTGGAGAGATGCCATCTCGGACGATGGAACCACTGTTTCCCGCAGCTTGTGTGAGATCGAGGCCCGATTTGAAATCGAAATATTCATTCCAAATGTTCGCGGCCATTTGAGCGCTTAGGACACATATTAGAATGGACACTGTATAGACCAAGGATATCCAAAGTGGCTGGGTTGGTGAAAATTGAGTAGCCCCCATAGCGGCCCCTAACACAACGGGACTGAAAGCAGCCGTCAATGTGCGGGGACGGATTAATGCAAAAAATTGTGACAGATTCATAGTCTATCCTTTCTCATTGAAGTTATATAGTATATGGTATCATTCTAACCTAAATGAAAGATTATGACAAACAGTGAGAGGAAAAACAATTATACATGAAATGTAATAGTAGAGTATAATAGGAAGAGGTAGACCATAGGCATAGTATGATATGACGTAAAAATATTTAGTATACTATAGGGAGAACCTATAAGAACAGGAGTTGCTATGATTACACATGCTCTATTAACAGATATGTATCAATTCACTATGATGCAGGGATTATTTACACAAAACAAACATCGCACTCGTTGTGTATTCGATCGGTTTTATCGCACCAATCCATTCCACGGGGCGTATACGGTAGTGGCGGGCTTAGAAGAAGTGATTCGGTATGTAAAAGAATTACGATTCTCCGCTGACGATATCGACTATTTGCGCCAAACAGGGGTGTTCACAGAAGAGTTTTTGACCTATTTAAGTACATTCCGCTTTACGGGGACTATCTATGCGGCGCCAGAAGGGTCTGTGGTATTCCCTGGGGAAGTGTTACTCCGTGTAGAGACAGCTAAGGATGAGGCGATTTTGTTGGAAACGGCTTTATCCATGTTCTTGAACCACGAATCTTTGATTGCTACAAAAGCTCGCCGTATTCGGTCTGTCATTGGTAAAGATGGGGTAGCAGAATTTGGCATGCGCCGAGCCCAAGGGGTAAGCGCTGCCGTACAAGGTGCGAGAGCAGCTTTCATTGGCGGATTCGATAGCACTAGCGATGTGTACAGTGCGGCCTCGTATGGCATGCGACCTGTAGGGACCATGGCACACAGTTGGGTCATGAGCTTTCCTGGTGAAATCGATGCGTTCCGTGCCTATGCGGAGCAATATACAGATAATTTGGTGTTCTTAGTGGACACCTATAATACATTACATAAAGGGGTACCTGCAGCGATCCAAGTGTTCCAAGAAATTCGTGAACGTCGTGGGGGCACCATGCCGTCCATCTATGGCATTCGCTTGGACAGCGGCGATTTAGCGTACTTATCCATCGAGGCGCGCAAGATGTTAGATGATGCAGGATTCCCTGAGGCATTAATTTTTGCTACCAATGATCTAGATGAATATAAAATTGCGGACTTAAAACAACAGGGGGCAGCGATTACTGCGTGGGGCGTAGGCACGAAATTGATTACTGCCGATGAAACACCTGCCCTAGGTGGGGTGTATAAACTCGCCGGCCAATGGGAAGGTGATACCTTTATGCCGGCTATGAAATTCTCCGATAATATTGAAAAGGTGACAAACCCTGGCAAGAAAAAGGTGCTGCGCCTTATTAACGTACGAAATAACAAGCTCATCGGTGATTTAATCTGCTTGGACCATGAAACAGTAGACACTACACAGGATTACATCTTTAAAGATCCATTGCACCCATGGAAACAAACTGTGATCAAGGCCAATACGTTCAGAGTGCAAGAACTATTAGTACCTATCTTTATAGATGGGGAATTAGTGTACGATGTACCAACTTTGGCACAAGTGAAAGCCTATGGAGAAGAACAAATTCAATTGCTGTGGCCGGAATTTTTACGACTTCGTAGAGCCCCAGAGGTGAAAGTCAACATCAGCGAAGAATTGCATCAGTTGAAATCTAAATTATTATTGGAAAAAGTAGGGGATCCTAGTTAGGAAGGAGTTACTATGAATTGGAAATGTGTGATGGCCAGTGTGGCATTAGTGGGGACGATGTGTTCAGGACATGCAACATCGATTACATTGGATGGGCAAGGTAGTGTAGAGTTACCTAGCTATGTTTCGGTAGTTAACCATGATGATCTCATTGACGGTAGTTTGAAGCAAGAAGAGGCGATCCGTAAGGTAGGTTCTAATCATTGGCATATAGATGAAACAGAGGCTAAGGTGCTAGATAAAATTGTCAAAGGTGTGGTGCAACGGGGGCAGCGGTATCAGTTACAAGGACGTGATGAACGAGGGTTACATACGGCAGAGTTGGTACACCTTCATATGACAGGTGCGGAAGCAGCTGAATTGTGGAAGATAAAATATAAAGGAACGACGATAGCGCCACAATCTGTAGGAGAAACGTTATATAACAAAATGGTGAAAGAAATACAAAATATTGGACTCTACAATGTGGACCTTATGGGTGGAAAACGTATAGAAAAGAATGGGGCAGCATTAGTTCCCTTCGTTACAAGTACTAATCCAGAGTTCAGTAGTACTGAGATTATGAAAGCCGTATTACCCCTTGTGAACGTCAGATTTCTTGATGGAGAGATTATGAAACCTGTACGCCTACAAGGCGATACAGGATTGTATACGCATGGTAGAGCACAATTAGATGTAGATGGATTTGTAGTACCTGCGTATGTTAGTTTTATAGGGCGGTATGGTCAAGATGGGGTATCTATCACATGGATCACAACGGCTGATACATCGAGAGCCTATTGGAGCCCTGTTATCAAGAGTTTGTTAGGTGTGAAGGGAGAATAAGTAGATGAAATTTTGGAAACAAATGGGACTGGCTGCCTTAGTGACCAGCCTTATGATGGGCTATGGACAAGTGTCAGCACAAGTACATGATACTACCTATGAGATGGTAGGTAGCAGTGTATCAATGCCATCTGGTATAGCAGGTAGTAGTGCATCAATGCCAGATGAGATAGCAGGTACTAGTGAACTAATGTCAGATGAGGAAGTAGGAGTTCCTTTGGGGACCTACTTAGCTATGGAGAAAAAGAAAAAACAAGAACAGAAAAAAACAGGCAAAGAAAAAGCGGCAGAGTTTGTGGCGATGCTAGATCGGAATCCATTGGTTGATTTGCGTCAAACCATAGGACCAGAGATTACCGTTAAACAATTGTCTTCTTCACAGTTGGCTCAGGTGGGAAAAGGATATATGTATGCCAACCTAGGGACGGTGGGCACTACCGTTGCTAAAGTAAAGGACTATGCAGGACTGCAGAGCATGAAAGACGGACTTAATCTAGGACATTATATGGATGCTTATGAACTACAAGGTACGGATCAGTATGGGTTAAATACAGCGTGGGTTCTTGTATTTCCACTACCTAAAGAATGGTTGATGGCGCCAGAATCATATGGAGAAGAGGGGCTTTCACCGGCGGAAATGGATACGTATGCGAATGACATGAATGCCTTATTAAAGTACTTTAAAGTTAATATTGGAGAAGATAAAGATATTGATTATTCTCAGAATAAACTTCCAGCAAAGATACGATTACGGAATGTAGAACCATTACATACATTAACAGATACGAAATATGGTACGATGACAACGGCGGGAACGATAACTTATGATATAAAAGGGCTTCAATATCCTGCTTATCTGCGGATAGCATTAGTGGGAACGCCAAACTATTTTACAACAATTGTAATGGGAACTAGTGAAGTAGAAGGAACATTCTTTAAGCCGTACTTTCTAGAGATGTTACAACACATCAAGTAAGCCTACTTGTCCACAAAATCGATATGCTCGATGGATAGCAAGGCTCGCTTAATGGACAGCCCTCCGGTATACCCCGTGAGGGCTTTTCCTTTGCCTAGGACACGATGGCAGGGGATGATGAGGGAGATGGGATTAGCGCCGACGGCAGACCCGATGGCTTGGGCTCCTTTTGGGGTGGGTGAGTTGAACACACGTTGGCTTAACTCACCGTAGGTAAGGGATGTGCCGTAGGGAATGTGGTCTAATTGGGACCAAACTTTTTGTTGGAAGTCTGTTCCTTGTGGAGCTAAGGGGATACTGATGGTCGGTGCTTGACCGGAAAAGTATTGGTCTAACCACTGTATGGTCTTAGTAAGTATGGGTGAAGAGTTACTTTCAACCATAACCAAGGTGTCACTAAAAGTTACAGATTGGGTGGGAAAGGTGAGTCCCACCAAGGCGGACTCGGTAGCGTATAAGGTGAGGGTGCCCAACGGGCTTTCATAAATGGTATAACAAATAACCATAGGTATATCCTTTCATCCTAGAGGGGAATATAGTACAATAGGTGTATGAAAAATAACTACACTAGCTTAGTATAACATGCTATACTATTGTATGTTATATGACGTATATGTGAAAGGAGATATTATGAAACAGATCCATACAGAACAAGCACCGGCAGCATTAGGCCCATATTCTCAAGCCTATGTGGCGAATGGATTCGTATTTATTTCTGGTCAAGGTGGCATCGACCCAGCGAAAGGGGCTCTTGTAGAAGGTGGCGTAGAGTCGCAAACATTACAAGCGATGAAAAACATCGAAGCCATTTTGAAAGAAGCGGGCACAGATTTTTCTAAAGTAGTGAAAACCACATGCTTTTTAGCAGATATGGACGATTTTGCGAAATTCAATGCCATTTATGCAGAATATTTTACATCTAAACCAGCTCGCAGCTGTGTAGCGGTGAAAACATTACCAGCGAATTTCTTGGTAGAAGTAGAAGTCATTGCCTTAGCTGAATAATAGAGTTTGATCGACCATAGGCTATGGTGATACTTAACAAGCTGTTACATTATGCGTAATTCTTAATGTGACAGCTTTTTGCATATCCAGTATGTGGTATAATGGAAAGGATATATCAGTAGTTTTGTGTAGGTGAAAGTATGAGTCAAAAACCAAAATATGTAAGCACAATAAAAACATTACTATACACGACCATTGGCGCCACTATATTTGCGGTGGGTGTTCAAGGGTTTATCGTACCCCATCAATTATTGAGCGGCGGTATTAGTGGTTTGAGCTTGATTATTTATTATGTGACCCAAGGTATCTTGAGCTTGGGTTCCATCAACTTTTTATTAAATATCCCTGTTCTCTATGCGGCATGGCGATGGTTGGGTGCATGGCATCTAGGGGTGACGTTGTTCGGGACTCTCTTTATGTCCATCACCATCAATCTCCTAGAACCGATGGCCACATTGGGATTAACTCATAATCCTATTATCGGTGGTATTTTAGGGGGGCTATTCTCTGGACTAGGCCTTGGCATTGTGTATCGCGGAGGCGGTAATACAGGTGGCATCGATCCTATCGCGTTGATTATTCGCAATCGCTTTGGATTGCAAATTGGTAGCATTTTGTTTGCCATTAATATGATGATCTTGGTGGCGGGTGCCATTGTGATTAATATCGAAGCGGCTGCGACCACGTTGATTAGCACCTACTTGTCCGCCATGGTGACAAACAAGGTCATCAGTGGATTTAACCAACGAAAAGCAATGTTCATCATTTCCTATAAACCGGTGACGATTTGTAACTTAATCATTGATAAAATTGGTCGTGGCGCAACGATTTTAAATGGGGAAGGGGCGTATACGCACCAACCGAAACAAGTGATTTTAGTGGTGGTTAGTTTATTGCAAGTGGCTCGGTTGAAAGCGGCCGTAGAAGCGGAAGATCCAACGGCGTTTATGATTATTACCGATGCGGCAGAAGTCATTGGTACAGGGTTCTCCGCCAAGTCTACGAATGGAGCGGTGGAACGTGTGCTACAAACCTGTGATCCAGAAAAAGCAGCAGAGGCAGAGCAACAGATTCATGAAGTGCAAATGGCACGCAATGAAATTCCTGTAGACACTACGAAGGAGGAACGATAATATGGCACATCCATTGGCAGGACAACCTGTAAAACGAGAAGATTTAATACAAGTAGATACGGTGGTGAAAGATTTCTTTCGCATTGTACCGACTTACGACCATGTAGAAGAACGTGTATCCTTTGGTACCTCTGGACACCGTGGGATTGCGTCGAAAGGGACTTTCAACGAATTACATGTGGCGGCCATCGTCCAAGCGATTTGCGATGTTCGTCATGAATTTGGTGCCACTGGTCCTTGCTATATCGGTCAAGACACGCATGCCTTGTCTCAACCTGCCTTACAAGTGGCCATCGAAGTGTTGGTAGGCAACAAAGTGCGTACCCGTGTGGATGCCCATCGTGAGTTCGTGCCGACCCCAAGTGTATCGCGGGCTATTTTGCGCCACAATGCAACAGCTGCAGCACAAGATGTAGCAGATGGTATCATCATTACGCCATCACACAACCCACCGGAACATGGAGGCATTAAATACAATCCGCCTCATGGTGGCCCTGCGGACACAGCCGTGACAAAGCGTATCGAAGCATTAGCCAATGAATATTTGCAAAAAGGACTTCACAGTATTCAACGATTCTCCTTCCATGATTTAGTGGGGCTCCATGAAAGAGCCCATTGTGGTTGTTGCCATCATGAGGAAGAACAGGAAACATTCACATCTTCTATTACCGTAGCAGAAGCGGGACAGTACTTAGAACCGTATGATTTTAAAATGGCATATGTGAAAGAATTGCCGCAAATTATCGACATGGCGGCTATCCAAAAAGCCCGTCCAAAGGTGCTAATCAATGCCTTAGGGGGCAGTGGTGGAGCCTATTGGCATGCTATTTCCGAGGAATATAATTTAGGGTTGGACATCATTAACAGCAACTATGACCCTACTTTCAGTTTCATGTCCTATGACCATGATGGAGCGATTCGCATGGATTGTTCTTCTCCTTATGCGATGGCAGAGGTGGCGAACAATTTAGGGGACCATGTACTAGCCATTGGCAATGATCCAGATTATGATCGTCATGGTATTGTGACAAAAGATGGCTTGTTAGCTCCAAACCAATATCTTGTGGTGTCGGCTAAGTACCTCAATGAAACACGCCCTTGGGATGGCAAAGGGGTAGGTAAAACAGCCGTTGTGACGGGCTTGATGGATGCCTATTGCAATGCAACCAATCATCCCGTATACGAAGTGCCAGTAGGGTTTAAATATTTTGCTCCTCTATTGTTTGATGGACGCATTGGCTTAGGTGCTGAGGAAAGTGCAGGGGCCTCCTTCTTGCAACGAGATGGATCTGTATGGACCACAGATAAAGATGGTATTATCTTAGGCTTGCTAGCCATTGAAATGGTGGCTACCACTGGACAAACGCCAGCTGACCATTATGCAAGTATCACAGCACAATGGGGCACACCTGTGTTCCAACGCATCGATATGCCTTGTACAGCGGAGATTAAAAACGCTTTAAAAGGAATGAAACCGAGCGATGTAAGAGTTACTGAATTAGGGGGCAGTCCTATAGTAGACATTCGCACAACATCCTTGTTTGAAGATCAACCTATTGATGGTGTGAAGATTGTAACAAATACAGGTTGGTTTGTGGCACGACCATCGGGAACAGAAAACTTATATAAAATGTATGCTGAGTCCTACGCAGGAGAAGAGGGGTTAGCTCGCTTGATGGAAGATGGAAAAGCCATTATTGAAAGCTTGGTAGCCCAGTAACATCGCGTTCTAGTAGACCGCCTGCGTAAGCATCGTGAGTGGTCATACCCTTTGTATCGATAGATATTAGGAAGTCAGGTGTAGGTGTTTACTGTCTCTGTTCTTGTATGTGCTGTGTTTAACTGATATAATTAAGAAGTATGACCTATATAAAATGTGGTTATACAATATATCTAAGTACTAACAATAACCATGTGATCAACAAGAAATACCACATATGGAGGTGGTGGAATGACAGTATATTTATGGGCATTTGTAATCGCTCTTGTAGTGACATATATTTGCACACCCCTAGTGAAACAATTTGCTGTGAAAGTGGGTGCTATTGATAAGCCAGATGCGCGTAAGGTGCACCAAGTATCGATTCCTAGATTGGGTGGCCTGGCGATTTATATTGGCTATATGGTATCCTTGCTATACAGTGTGAAAGATCTATCCTCTGTGAAAGGATTAATTGTAGGCTCTATTATTCTAGTGGCAGTGGGCATTTGGGATGATATTAAACAAATTGGACCTAAGACAAAGCTGATGGGACAAATCTTGGCGGCCCTCATGTTGCCAGTCTTTGGGAATGCCGTGCATTTCATCAGTATTGGAGACCATTTATTATATTTGGAATATTTTGCCATCCCTTTAACCATATTTTGGATTGTGGGATTTACGAATATCGTTAATTTAATTGATGGATTAGATGGATTGGCTGCAGGGATTTCCCTCATTGCATGTATTACGATTTGTATCGTTACCTTGCAGATGGGACAAATTGAATTAGCTTGCATTACCTTGGCGTTGGCTGGGGCTGCATGCGGATTCTTACGGTATAACTTTAATCCAGCGAAAATTTTTATGGGTGACACAGGTAGTATGCTATTGGGCTATACGATGGCAGCCATCTCGGTGATGGGTAGCGTAAAAACGGCAGCTACCGTCGCATTAGTGGTGCCTGTTATCGTATTGGGCTTACCCATACTGGACACCTTATTTGCCATTATTCGTAGACGAATTAATGGACGTCCTGTATTTCAACCGGATAAAGGTCATTTACATCACCGATTGTTGGCTATGGGATTGACGCAAAAACAAGCCGTCTTATTGATGTATGCAGTAACAGCCTTATTGGGTTGTGTGTCTATTGTGACAGCCAAAGCAAACTTTGTGATTGGAGTGTTGCTGGTGTTGTTTATCTTGTGTGCTTGCATATGGACGGCGACGAAAATTGGGATTATTGCCAAAGACAATGTCGATCGTAAGTGATTCTGGAGAACGCCTTGAGCGCAATGCTCATGGCGTTTTTTGCTATATTAGCAAATGGAAAGCGTGGCATATTCCTTCTCAAACTGATACAGTGGTTAGGTTTGTTCAGGAACATGCCACGCTTTCTGGCGTTTGGTTAATTTAGGTAGTAACGCCATTGTGCTTGCGCTAATGGCGTTTTTATAATGTATGCTCTCTTAGGGTAGTTTTGTAGTTGCTACTAGTATGGAAGGCTTGTCCGTGTTACAATAGTGATAACGTAAAGGATTAATAAAGTGATTTAAGAAAACTTGTGAGTGTTACTTTCACAGGGATGATACGCACATGGTATATGTGGGAGGTATTATGGTAAAGGTCATGACTATTTTCGGGACTCGTCCTGAAGCGATTAAGATGGCTCCGGTGGTGAAGGCTCTTGAGGCTGCGCCAGATATGGAGTCCATTGTTACGGTAACGGCACAGCATCGGGAGATGCTAGATCAGGTGTTGCATTTGTTTTCCATCACTCCTGATTATGATTTGAATATTATGAGTCAAGGGCAGACGTTGTACGATGTGACGTGCCGTGCTTTGATGGGTCTGCAAGAGGTGCTGAAAGAGGCGAAACCGGATGTGGTGCTTGTTCATGGTGATACGACGACTACTTTTGTAGGGGCCTTGGCGGCGTTCTATGAAGGAATTCCAGTGGGCCATGTGGAGGCAGGTCTGCGGACGGGCAATATTTATTCTCCATTCCCAGAGGAGATGAACCGCAAGTTGACGGGGGCCATTGGGACGTACCATTTTGCGCCAACTACGACGTCGGAAGGTAATTTGTTGAAAGAAAATATTAACCCAGACCACTTGTATGTGACAGGAAATACGGTTATCGATGCGCTACAGACAACGGTGAAAGAAGACTATACATTCAAGGAAGAGTTGTTGAACAACATCGACTACGAACATCAAAAGGTTATCTTGGTCACTACGCACCGCCGTGAAAATTTGGGAGATCCAATGCGCAATGTGTACGAAGCCATCCGTGATATCATTGGTGAGCATGACGATGTGGAAGTCATCTTCCCGATGCATCGCAATCCAAAGGTGCGCAGTATTGTACAAGACGTACTAGGACATATGGATCGAGTGCATTTGATTGAGCCATTGGAATATGAACCATTTGCGAATTTAATGGCCCGCACGTACTTGATTATGACCGACTCTGGTGGGATTCAAGAGGAAGCTCCATCCTTGGGCAAACCAGTATTAGTACTTCGTGATACCACAGAACGGCCAGAAGCGGTACAAGCAGGAACGGTAAAATTGGTGGGCACAGATAAAATGTCCGTATACAAATCGGCCAAAGAGTTGATTACCAATGAAGACATCTATAAAGAGATGTCCAATGCGGTGAACCCCTATGGAGATGGATTGGCATCGGAACGAATTGTGCAAGCATTGCGCCATGAGTTTGATAACACACAAGAAAAACCATCTTCTTTTCGTATAAAGTAATGGATGTATGCGAAAAAGTCATACATTGTTGATGTCTACTTTCAATCGCATTAGAATAGGTAGAATCGTGTCATTTCGGGTGGTAGAAGGCGATTAGTTTTGATACGTATAAAATATATATATTGTTAAAATTATCCCCAAGAGTGATATAATTTACAATGTTAGGGGTGTAGGAGGTATGTCTATGGGGAAAGAAAAATCAGATCTATGGATGGCTATCTCTAAAGCATCAACTACGGGATTTACCATACTTTGTTCTATCGGTATCTGTATGGGTCTTGGTTATGCTCTTGATCACTACGCGGGCACCAGTCCATGGGGCTTGCTCATAGGTGGTATCGTCGGCGGCTTTCTAGGCCTCTACGGTGTCATACGTCAATGTATGTAAGGAGATGTTATGAAAGAATATATAACCTATATCAAAAGTCATTGCCGATGGATACTGTCAGTGGCTATACTAGGTGTAGTCGTGTTATGGATACTGGACTGGTCTCAGCACATCACGGGTTGGCTATGGGGTATGATGACATATGTTGTATATTTCTTGTATTTAGCCTTTCAAACCTACAAGATGAAAGATGCCACCTTAGACGATGTGAAACGTCGAGTGTGGATTGGTGTTATGAGTCGGTTTAGCTTAATCGTATTGTTAGTAGGCATAAGCACGCAGATCCCTTCTATTTCCATGAAAGGTGTACTAGGCGGAATCTGTGTATTTGTTCCTATGCAATATGTTGAGTATAGTATGTATGTACGTCAACGTAATAGGGAATCATCTATGTGAAAGGGGGTGGGAATATGGAGTTACATGCAGGGCATCATCATGTTGTTCAATGGATGGGCATATCCTTTAATATGGATACGCTATACATGACGTGGTTAGTGATGGCAATCATTATTGTGGTCACACTATTAGCTACACGGTCACGGGCCATGGTACCACAGGGGATTCAAAATGTGATGGAAAGCGTGCTAGAAGGATTGACAGGACAGTTTAAAACGAACCTAGGCAATCAATGGAAGTTTTTAAGCTCCATCCTATTTACGTATTTTCTATTTATTTTGGTGAGTAATGAATTGGGCTTGATTCCAAGTCCGCATATCTTGGCATCGCCAACAAATGACATTAACACCACCTTGGGATTGGCCATTTCAAGCTCGATTCTTGTATGGATTGTAGGTCTGAAAGTGAAAGGTATCGGCTATTTCAAGCACTTTGTGCAACCATTTAAGTTATTTATCATTATTAATTTGATGGAAGAAATCGCAAAACCAGTCACATTAGCCTTCCGTTTGTTTGGTAACATACTAGCGGGGGAAATTCTACTAGAATTATTATATGCATTGGTACCCTATGTACTTCCTATCGTGTGGTTAGCCTTTAGTCTAGCAATCGGTATTATTCAAGCGTTTATTTTTGCCATGCTCGTTACATCCTATTTGGGGATGACAATCGGAGATGGACATTAATGTATTAGGAGGAAATCATAATGGAATTATTATTAGCGAAAGCGTATGTATTGGTTGGTTCTGCCATTGGCGCTGGTTTAGCAATTGGTTTGGCTGCGATTGGTGCAGGTATTGGTGACGGTCTTGTATCTGGTAAAGCATTAGAAGGTATGACTCGTCAACCAGAACAATCTGGTAAATTGTTCACAAATATGTTAATTTCTGTTGGCTTGATCGAAGCGGTGCCTATTATCGCAGCAGTTATCGCGATTGTATTAGTGTTCGCAAACCCATTGGTAGACTTACTTAAATAATAGACATTAGCTAAGAGGAGGTATGACCGTTGGTAGATTTAAACGGCACACTCGTACTTCAGATTTTAAACTTTATCGTGCTAGTGTTGATTTTAGCAAAGTATGCCTATAAACCATTGTTGGAAACGATGGAAGAACGGAAACGCCGCATTGAAAATGATTTGGTGAATGCTGAACAAGCGAGAGCCGAAGCAACATCGATGAAAGCTGAGTATACAGCGCAATTGCAAGAAGCTCGTAAAGAAGCACAGGCGATTATCGAAACGGCGAAACAACAAGCAGAAGCAGAATCACAAGCACAAATCAAAGAGTTACGAGCTCAACTAGTGAAAGAAAAAGAATTGGCCCGCCAAGAAATTGAACGGGAACGAGAAAAAGCAATGCAACAAATCCGCGCAGAAGTGGTGAACTTATCGGTAGAAGTAGCGGCTAAGCTCATTGGAAAAGAGTTTTCCAGTGCTGATAATGTAGCCCTTGTGGAAGATACCATTGCAAAACTAGATAGTACAACTATAAGGTCGTGATACGATGAGTGTAGAAAGAATTGCAGAAACATATAGCTCCGCTATATTTGAATTAGGACAGGAATCAGGTTTGTTACCACAATTTGATACAGATCTTTCCTATGTGCAAGATTTATTTTCCACCCATGAGGAATTACGCCAAATTTTAATCAATCCTATGTTAGAAGTAGCAGGGAAAAAGAAGATTCTAGAACAAATCTTTGGGAGCGAAGTGCATCCATTGATCATGAATTTTCTCTATGTTATGGTGGACCGCCGTCGCAGTCCCTACATCATGGAAACAGCCCGTGCTTACGTGAAACGCTCCCGTGAAAGTCGTGGTATCTTGGAAGCGAAAGTGACTGTGATGGAACCACTTTCAGAAGCAATGCGTGAAAAAGTATTGCAAAAATTACAAGACATCACTGGCAAAGAATGTGTCATCGAAGAACAGGTGGATCCATCCATCTTAGGTGGCATGGTCATTCAAGTGGGAGACACTCGGATTGATGGAAGTATGGCTAGACGATTGGAAGAATTGAAAAAATCATTGCTTAATGCAAGTACCAATAAGATTGGGGTGAATGGTTAATTATGAAAATGACGCCTGAAGAAATTACTGCCATTATTAAACAGCAGATTCAGGACTATAATGTTGAATTAAACGTAGATGATGTAGGAACTGTTCTGGAAGTAGGGGACGGTATTGCGCATATCTACGGTCTTGAAAAAGCCATGGCTGGCGAATTGTTAGAGTTACCTCATGGCGTATATGGCATGGTACTCAACTTAGAACAAGATAATGTAGGCGCCGTTCTCCTAGGTAATGACTTCTTGATCAAAGAAGGTGATGAAGTGCGCCGTACAGGCCGCATCATGCAGGTTCCTGTAGGAGATGGCTTAATTGGTCGTGTTGTGAATGCCCTTGGTCAACCTATCGATGGTAAAGGGGAGATCGTGGCGGAAACACATCGTCCAGTAGAATATCCAGCGCCTGGTATTGCAGATCGTAAATCTGTATTTGAGCCAATGCAAACTGGTTTGAAAGCCATTGATGCGATGGTGCCAATCGGTCGTGGTCAACGGGAGTTGATCATCGGTGACCGTGGTACTGGTAAAACAGCGATTGCTATCGATACGATCTTGAACCAAAAAGGACAAGATGTTATCTGTATCTATGTAGCAATCGGTCAAAAAGAATCTACTGTAGCTCGTGTTGTACAAAAACTACAAGAAGCAGGAGCTATGGAATATACTATCGTCGTATCTGCAGGTGCCTCTGAAGGTGCTCCTATGCAGTACTTAGCACCATATTCTGGGGTAGCTATGGGCGAACATTTCATGTACCAAGGTAAACATGTACTTTGCGTATATGATGATTTAACAAAACAAGCCGCTGCATACCGTGCGATGAGTTTGTTATTACGCCGTCCTCCAGGACGTGAAGCGTACCCTGGTGACGTGTTCTACTTACACTCTCGTCTATTGGAACGGTCTGCGAAAGTCTCTGATGAATTGGGTGGCGGTTCTATTACAGCCTTACCAATTATCGAAACACAAGCAGGTGACGTATCTGCCTACATCCCAACGAACGTAATTTCCATCACTGATGGACAAATTTTCTTGGGTACAGATATGTTCTACTCTGGCGTTCGTCCAGCTGTTGACGTAGGTTTATCCGTATCTCGTGTAGGTGGTAGTGCGCAAATTAAGGCGATGAAACAAGTTGCCGGTAAATTGCGTTTGGAATTGGCACAATATCGTGAATTGGCGGCCTTTGCGCAGTTCGGTTCCGATTTGGATGCATCCACAAAAGCACAATTGGATCGCGGTGAACGCTTGACAGAAATGTTGAAACAACCACAATATTCCCCGTTGAAAGTGGAAGAACAAGTGGTATGTTTATATGCGGGTATCAATGGTTACTTTAAACGATTGGCTGTGCATGATGTGCCAGCATTCCAAGATTCCTTATTACACTATGTACATGGAAATTATGCCAATATATTAGCATCAATTAGAGATACTAAGAAATTAGAAGAAGATACAGAAAAAACATTGCAAACTGCGATTTTAGAATGTATTGATGTCTTTGGTGCTACTCACGAATTATTACCAGAGGAGGCGTAATCTATGAGTAGTGCACAAGACTTACGGAAGCGTATAAAAAGTGTCACTAATACGCAACAAATTACAAAAGCTATGAAAATGGTAGCCTCTGCTCGTCTACGTCGTGCACAACAAAAAGCGAAAGGCACAGAGCCTTATACAGAACGTCTCCGCCACATGTTACATCAAAGTATGGCCTCTTTAGATGGGGGTGCAGATTTACCGCTACTCACAACTCGTCCTGTGAAGAAGGTAGCCTATGTGGTGGTAGGTGCTGATAAAGGTTTGGCTGGTGCCTATACTAGTAATATCATTAAATACGTGCAATCCTTGCTCAAGGATGCGCCAACAGATGCCTATGGTTTATTTACAGTGGGTCGCAAGCCAACGGAATATTTCACAGGCCATGGCTATTCTGTAGTCTCTGAGTTGCAAGGTTTTTCTGATAAACCAGGCTTTCATCATGCCCAAGACATTGTGGAACAAGTGAAAACTATGTTCTTGTCTGGTGAGGTAGATGAAGTGGTATTGGTATACACTAAGTTTGTGAACTCCTTATTGCAAGAAGTGACTCATGAGCGCTTATTACCTCTTTCATTAGAGTCCGATACAGCAGAGGCCGGTGAAAGTTTATTCTATCCGGACGAAGGGTCTGTATTGGAACAATTGTTGCCAGCCTATGTGGAAAGCACTGTATATAATGCATTGCTACATGGGGCGGCTAGTGAATTAGGTGCCCGTATGACGGCCATGACATCCGCTACTGATAATGCAGGCGAATTGATTGGTACCTTGCACTTAGAATACAATAAGTTGCGCCAAGCAGGTATTACTAACGAAATTTCTGAAATCGTAGGCGGTGCAAACGCATTGCAATAATAGATAAAGGAGTATCTCGTATATGAGTACAAATATAGGTAAAGTAGTTCAGGTTATTGGACCGGTGGTAGACGTAGTCTTCCCCAAAGGTGAATTGCCTGCTATTTACAACGGAATTACTATTACAAAAGGCGGCGAACAAGCATCTAAGATTGTTGTAGAAGTGATGCAACATTTAGGGGATGACACAGTTCGCTGTGTAGCCATGAGTTCCACCGATGGATTGACTCGTGGTATGGAAGCAGTGGACACAGGTGCCGCTATTTCCGTTCCTGTTGGTGATGGTGTACTAGGTCGTATTTTCAACGTATTAGGCGAAACAGTAGACCACGATCCAGCAGAAGTGAAAGTGAATGAACACTGGCCAATTCACCGTGCCGCTCCAAAATTTGATGAATTAGCACCAGAAACTAATATTTTAGAAACTGGTATTAAAGTCGTAGACTTAATTGCACCATATGTAAAAGGTGGTAAAATCGGTCTATTTGGCGGTGCCGGTGTAGGTAAAACAGTTCTAATCATGGAATTGATTCATAACATCGCTACAGAACACGGTGGTTACTCCGTATTCGCAGGCGTTGGTGAACGTACCCGTGAAGGGAATGACCTTTGGAATGAAATGAAAGAGTCTGGCGTATTGTCTAAAACAGCGCTTGTGTATGGACAGATGAATGAGCCTCCTGGAGCTCGTATGCGCGTAGCTTTAACAGGTTTGACGATGGCGGAATATTTCCGTGATGTACAACAACAAGACGTGTTGTTATTCGTAGATAATATTTTCCGTTTCATCCAAGCTGGTTCCGAAGTATCTGCCTTGCTAGGTCGTATGCCATCTGCCGTTGGTTACCAACCAACATTGGCCAATGACGTAGGGGCATTACAAGAACGTATTACATCGACAAAAGAAGGTTCCATTACGTCTGTACAAGCCGTGTATGTACCTGCCGATGACTTGACTGACCCAGCGCCAGCAGCGACATTTGCTCACTTGGATGCTACTACAGTATTGTCTCGTTCCATTGCAGAACTTGGTATTTATCCAGCTGTGGATCCATTGGATTCCACAAGCCGTATCTTGGATCCATTAGTATTAGGAGAAGAACATTACTCCGTAGCTCGTGGCGTACAAGAAGTACTTCAAAAATACAAAGATTTACAAGATATCATTGCCATCTTAGGTATGGAAGAATTGTCTGAAGCGGATAAATTGACAGTAGCTCGTGCTCGTAAAATTCAACGTTTCTTGAGTCAACCATTCTTCGTAGCCGAAGTATTTACAGGCAGTCCTGGCAAATATGTGCCATTGAAAGAAACATTGCGTGGTTTCCGTGAAATCCTAGAAGGTAAACATGATGACTTACCTGAAAGTGCTTTCTACATGGTGGGAACTATCGATGAAGCTGTTGCCAAAGGAAGGGACATGTTAGGGAAAGGAGAATAATCTATGAGTACCATGCATGTAACAATTATTACTCCTGATGAAACAGTGTTTTCTGGAGACGCAACGATGGTGGTAGGAAAAGCTCTCGATGGAGAGTTTGGTATCCAACCACATCATATGCCTTTAGTGAGCGCTTTGGCGCCAGGGGCGATTCGCATTGACCATGAGGGCAAGCGTGAAGAGTTTATCCTTCCAGGGGGATTCCTAGAAGTGGAAAACAACTCTGTATATATTACGACAGCCTCTTGTGAACGTGCATAATAACATATCGAAGAGATAGAAAAGGGTTGTACCGAACTGCCGATGGCAGTGGTACAACCCTTTTATGGTTTTTAAGTTGTCTAGAGTTGCTGTAATCTATAAGGTGTTACAGCAGGTAGGAAGAATATTAGGATTCACCTACCTATGGTCTGTTATAGATTATTTATTTCTGTAATGAGGTTAAGAAAATTTGTATTCTTCGTAACGCCTCTTTAATAGTTTCTTTAGAAGACGCATAGGAGCAGCGAATACGGTTAGCACCGCAAGTGCCGAAGGCAGAGCCTGGCACGACGGCTACATGTTGTTGTTCTAGTAATTGTTCGCAGAAATCTTCATCGGATAGACCAGTTTGAGAAATATCTGGGAACACATAGAAAGCCCCTTCTGGCACGGCAATCGGTAGGCCCATGTCTTGGAATCCTTTCACAATCATGTCACGGCGTTCTAGGTAATCTTGTCGCATAGAGATAACGGAATCGTCACATTCGTTTAGGGCCACGATGGCAGCATGTTGCACTGGTGTAGCAGGTGCGACGATACTGTACTGGTGCAATTTAATGCAAGCTGTAATAAACTCAGAAGGTGCACATAGGAAGCCGATGCGAAGACCTGTCATAGCATAGGACTTGGAAAAACCGTTTAAGATGATGGTCCGCTCTTTCATGCCTGGCAAGGATGCCATAGATACATGGTCCTTGTGGTAGGTGAGCTCCGAGTAAATTTCATCGGAGATGACGATTAGGTCATGGTCTTTCGCGAACTCGGCGATAGGCAATAGATCCTCGTAGTCCATGATGGCGCCCGTAGGATTGCTTGGGTAGCACATCAAAATAGCTTTTGTCTGTTCTGTTACAAGCTTTTCCAATTCTTCTATACGAAGTTTGAAGCCATCTTCTAAATGCGTCGGTACAGGTACAGCCTTACCACCACACATGTGGACCTCTGCTTGGTGTGCCACGTAGGATGGATTTGGGATCAATACTTCATCACCTTCGTTCAAGAGAGCACGTAAGGACAAATCGATGGCCTCACTAGCTCCGATGGTGAGCATCATTTCATCTGTGCCGTAGTGTACGTGGTAACGGCGGTTATACCAATTGCTAATAGCCTCGCGTAGTGGTAAGATACCTGCATTGGGAGAGTAGTTTGTTTCTCCTCGTTCCACACTGGCTACCAGTGCATCTAGCACAGGTTGAGGAGGTATGTAATCGGGTTCCCCCACGCAGAGGGAGATGACATCGTCCATAGCCATTGCTTTTTCCCAAAATTTACGAATCCCAGAAGGAGGTAATGTTTGTGTCATAGTTGAAAGATAATTGTTCCAGTTCATAGATAGTCCTTTCTGATACATGATGCATGTATCTCTATGTCAAATGTCAGGATGTTGTGCCACTGATATGGATAGTCGCTCTTAAGAGTGCATATAGGCGGCCACAACACCTAGTAGAATGATAAAATAAATAATAGTAACAGTGTACCACATTCTTAGAAAAGAACCTAGTCGATTATAGGTTCTTTTTTATTGCATATAGTGTATAATTGTAGGTATGGCATAGCATTTCATGAGAACTTATGTCATACTATAAGAATAGAGAAAATAGATTCTCTGGAACTGTTACATGGTAATGAGTGTAACAGACTTTCACATAGATACTCACAAGATAGAATAGATACAGTTGTAATGATGGGAAAGGAGTTATTGATGGAAACATTTTCCGTAACCTACGCATTGCATGTTCCCACCTACGAAGAGGCGAAGCAAGTGGCTTGGTCTATACAGGTGGAGCAAACTATTGAATTTCCTTACGAATTATTAGGTGAAAGCGACCCTCGCCGTCATATGGTGGGACAGTTGCTTTCCTTAACAGAAACAGAAGATGGTTTTTTGGCAAAAATTGCCTATCCCGTGGAGACATCTGGATTTGAAGTGACACAGTTTTTAAATGTAGTCTTTGGGAACTCGTCGTTGCAACCACACATTTGGGTGGTGGACATAGAGTTATGCCCAAGTTTAGTAGACGCCTTTCAAGGGCCTAAATTCGGTTTATCGGGCATTCGAGAGTTGTGCCAGACCCCGACTCGTCCTATGATTCAAGCAGTCATTAAACCGATGGGTACGCCGAACGAAGAGCTGGCTCGCATGTGTCACGCCTATACGATGGGTGGTGCCGATGTAATTAAGGATGACCATGGCTTGACGAATCAATCCTTTTCTCCTTTCAAAGATCGGGTGTCACGTTGTGCTCATGCGGTGCAAGAGGCGAATGCTAAGAGCGGCCATCATACCCTCTATGCAGCCAATGTATCGGGAGATGGTACAGACGTACTAGAGCGGGCCCATTATGCGAAAGAAGCAGGGGCTACGGCTCTTATGGTGGCGCCGTCCTTAATCGGCTTTGGTTGGCTCCATCGATTGGCCACGGATGATTCTTTGAACTTGCCACTGATCGTGCATCCATCGATGATGGGTGGATTTACATTGCCGGGCACATCGGGCATTGCTCCTACCATTTGGATGGGCTTGTTGCCACGTATCTTCGGCGGTGATATGAATATTTTCGTATCCTACGGTGGACGATTTACGTTTAAACCAGACTTATGCCGTCAAATTTGCGATAGTAATCGAGGAACCTTGGCATCGATTAAACCATCATGCCCATCACCGGGCGGTGGTGTGACGGAAGCTCGTTTACCTGAATTGGTGAGCATTTACGGTAAGGATACGATGTTCCTAGTAGGGGGCGATATGTTCCGACGAGGACCAGACTTAACGGAGAATATGAAAGCTTTCATAGATGTATTAGAAAGAAGCTAGGAGACAATGACATTGCAAGAAAAAGAATTAGAAGTTCATGTCGTAGCTAGCGGTAGTAAAGGGAATTGCACCATCATACGCAGTTCTCACAGTGCAGTGATTATCGATGCGGGCATTAGTTGTCGCAGGATTACCAAGGCTTTGCAGGATTTGGAAATACCGAAACATATGGTGGAAGGCATCGTCATTACCCATGAACATTCGGACCATATTGCGGGGGTTCCGCAAATGATTAAGCAAATGGGCTTGCCCATTTTGACGAGACCGAAAACAGCACAGCGCCTTATGGATAAGTTCAGCTTGCCGGCAGAGTGCTTTTGTGGGCTGGGTTGGAAAGAAGTGAACCTAGGCGACTTGGTACTAGAGCCCTTTTCCACCAGTCATGATGCGGTGGATCCTATGGGGATTACTTGTTATAAAGGGCGCACAAAGGCGGCCCTATTGACGGATACAGGCATGGTATCTAAAGAGATGCTAGAGCATTTGCATGACACAGATTTATTGGTGCTAGAAGCCAATTATGATGAACAGATGCTGGTCTACGGACCCTATTCGCCAGAATTAAAGCGGCGTGTGAAGGGCAATGCAGGTCATTTGTCGAATGTGACGGCGATGAAAGTATTGTCAGCCCTGAGACGGCCTAAGGATATGGAAGTGGTCTTTGCCCATCGGTCGGAGCAAAACAATTCGCTCCACTTGGTAGAGCAATTGTCCAATCGCTTGCTAACTTGGTGCGAAGAACGAGGGGAACTAGGTTTTACTGCCCAACATGGTGACCCGAAGGAATATACGTCCATCGGTGGTAATCGGTAATATCCATAGTGCCACTGTAGAATGTAGTGAACATCTTAGGAGATAGTATAGTATGAAGTTTTCTATCTATTGTATAGGAAAGTTAAAAGAGCCCTATTTACGAGAAGGGGTAGCGGAATTTGTAAAGCGATTGCAACCCTATGGAGGAGTGACGATTACAGAACTGCCAGAAAGTAAATTAGGGGATAAACCGAGTCCATCAGATAAGCAAAAAGCACTCTATGATGAGGGGCAACGGTTGTTGAAATATTGTAATCCCCAATCCTTTGTAGTACTCCTCGATGTGTACGGAAAACAGATGAGCTCCGAGGATTTGGCAAAGCGGATTTGCGAATTAGAAGTACAAGGCCATAGCGAGATGGTGTTCTTCATCGGTGGCGCCTTTGGGGTGTCCGAAGAACTGAGACAACGGGCAAACTGGAAATTGTCCATTAGTCCTATGACTTTCACTCATCAAATGGTGCGCCTTGTGCTGGTGGAACAATTATATAGAGCTTGTAAAATTAATCGAAATGAACCATATCATTGGTAGGAAAGGAGATATATATGGGACGTGCAATTGATAAAGGAATTACCTATGTGTCTGTAGATATACAAGAATTACCTTTAGATAGCCCAGAGTTTATCGATCAATATAAAGAAGAATTAAAAGATGGGAAAGATGATATTCTTGCTATTCAAGGTGACATAGAGGATATGGTGCAATCCTACGAAGAGCTGTTTGCTGATTTGGCGCAGCAGGGGCTCCCAGAATCTTTACAAGAACGTCATCGGTTATTGGAAGAGGCCAACGGTGAATATCAAACCATTACGAATACCATTTGTATGGTACTAGATACGTATATGGATATGGCCAACATGATCAAGCAAATTGAAACCGATGGGGGTAATCCAGCGTATCTATGGCACCGTAAACAAGAATTGTTCGATCAAAATCAAGAATTAAATAAGATTTTTGACCATGTGGATTATTATATTTCTCAATTAGTAGAGTTGATTGGCAAAGAAATTCAGTATATCCAAGGGATACTACAGGGCGCGACGGTGAAAGAAGAAGATCAGGTAGGTTTATTATTCTTGCAACAACATGTGTTGAGCCAATGCGTAGACATTAATAGGATGTTGCTGCAACGTCTGCAATTGATGGTGCCACGTATTGATGGTTTGCGTAAAGATGTAACCACTATGCAAGTGCATTCTGTGAAAAATGACGTGGAAGAACGGAGAAGACGTTTGCAAGAAATGCGTCAACAAGAAAAAGTGGAAGACGTAACAGATTATGCGGATCTAGAAGGTCAATATCGTCATAATTATGATGAAGAGGGGAACCACATCGGCACCGAAGAAGGTGGCGATGGAGGGAACCGCAAAAGCTTAACGGCTATCTTGGTAGTAACAGCGATAGTGATTGCTATCTTTGCTGCATATGTATATATGAAATAGGAGGAACCGACTATGACATTGCAAGAAATTATGAACAAATACCCTATTACAGTAGGAAAAGATGAACAAATTACGAATGTAGCTAAATTGATGGTAAAACATAATTTAACTGCCGTAGCAGTAGTAGATGATGAAAACAAATTGATCGGCATTGTATCGGAAGGTGACTTATTGTATAAAAAAGTACGTCCCCATGCACCTCACTATATCAATATTTTAGGAGCTAACATCTACTACGGTGGTATCGGTGAATACGATGGACAATTCAAAAAGTTGATGGCTACCCATGTGGAAGAAATCATGACTACTGAAGTCATTACAGCTTATGCAGATGCAGAAGTAGAGGTGACGGTAGGTGCTATGGTAGAAAAACACTTGAAAAACTTACCGGTCGTAGACGATGCGTATCATTTAATTGGTATGGTGAGCCGTCACGATATCATGAAACTTATCGCTGAAGAACAAGGTAAATAGTGTAAATAATTGCACTATTGGCTAGTTTGTGATAATATTAAAAATGCAATATTAAAACTTATAATTTGGGTGATATATACCCTAAGGAGGAAATATTTTCATGAAAGCAACTGTAAATCCTGTAGATCAACACAAAGTGTCTATTACTATTGAGATCCCAGCACAAGACGTTAAAAAAGGTTTTGAAGAAGCGGTAAAACGCATTGCAAAACAAGTTAACATCCCTGGTTTCCGTAAAGGCAAAGCGCCACGAAAAATTTTAGAAATGAACTACGGTAAAGAAGCTATCGCAGAAGAAGCATTTGAAGTGTTAGCAGGTCGTGCTTACACAGAAGCACTTCGTGAAAACGAAATCATTCCTGTAAGCGAACCAGAAATCGAACGCGAACAGTTTGAAGAAGGTGAAGACTTGATCTTCAAAGCTACATTAGTAAAACAACCAGAAGTTACATTAGGTGACTACAAAGGCTTAGAAGTAGAAAAACAAGATGCTACAATCACTGATGAACAAGTGGAAGAGCAATTGAACAATATCCGTAACCAACAAGCTAAAATGGTAGCAGCTCCAGAAGACGCTACTGTACAAAACGATGACTTTGCAACAATCGACTTCAAAGGTTTCGTTGATGGCGAAGCATTTGATGGTGGCGAAGGTAAATCCTACCCATTACAAATCGGTTCTGGTAGCTTCATCCCTGGTTTCGAAGAACAATTAATCGGCCACAAAGCTGGTGAAGACGTAACTGTAACAGTATCCTTCCCAGAAGACTACTTCGTAGCTGAATTAGCTGGTAAAGAAGCAAAATTCGAATGCCATATCCATGACATTAAACGCAAAGAATTACCAGAAATCACTGATGAATTTGTTCGTTCCGTATCTGTAGGTCAAGGTAAAACTGAACCAGCTTACAACACAGCAGAAGAATTCGTAGCTGACCTTCGCAAACGTATGGAAGATGACGCAGCTCGTCGTGCTATCGACACTTACAATGCAGGGTTAGTAGAATTAGCTGTTAAAAATGCAACAGTAGATATTCCTGAAATCATGATTGAGGACCGCGCTGACCAAATGGTTCAAGAATTAGCAATGAACTTGGAAGGCCGTGGCTTGAAATTAGAAGACTACTTGAAATTCTCCAATAAAACTATCGAAGCGTTGCGTGAAGAAAATAAAGTAGCAGCAGCTGAAAATGTTCGTGCTGACTTAGTATTAGATGAAATCGCAAAAGCAGAAAATGTTCAAGTAACTCCAGAAGACATGAACTATGAAATCTTTGCTATGTCCCAACAATTCGGTGCTGATCCAAAAGAAGTATACGATATCATTGTAAAAGAAGGTCGTGTATCTATGTTAGCTAGCTCTGTAGCACGCAAAAAAGCGGCTCGTTTCATCATCGAGAATGCTAAAGGTGCTGAAAAAGCTGAATAATTGCTAACGCAGGTACATGTATAAGAGGTGAAAGATGTCTATGTATGTGCCAATCGTAGTGGAGCAAACTGGACGTGGTGAGCGTTCCTACGATATTTATTCTCGTTTATTAAAAGATCGAATTATTTTATTGAGTGGCCCTATTGATGATACAGTGGCGAATAGTATTGTAGCGCAATTGTTATTTTTGGAATCGGAAGATCCAGATAAAGACATTCACTTATATATTAATAGCCCTGGTGGTGTGGTGACTGCAGGTATGGCGATTTACGATACCATGCAGTACATCAAACCAGATGTATCTACCATTTGTGTAGGTTCTGCAGCCAGTATGGGTTCCTTGTTGTTAACAGCAGGGGCACCAGGTAAACGCTATGCATTACCACATTCACGCATCATGATTCACCAACCATTAGGTGGTGTACAAGGGCAAGCTTCTGAAATCGAAATTCATGCTCGTGAGATTTTGCGTTTGCGAGAAGAATTAAATGGCGTGTTGGCGCATCATACAGGTCAGCCTATAGATGTGATTGCAAAAGATACAGATCGTGATAATTTCATGTCTGCTCAAGATGCAAAAGACTATGGCTTGATCGATGAAGTGTTGACTCGTCCATCTAAAAACTAGCAAATAAGGAGGCACGAGTTTGAATAAAGATGATAAAGAAAGACGCTGTAATTTTTGCGGTCGAGCAGAAACAGAAGTAGATAAATTAATAGCAGGTCCTAATGTGTTCATCTGTAATGAATGCATCGATGTGTGTCAACATATTATTGATGAAGACAGAATCGAAGAGGATCTAGAAACATTTGATTTACAAGAAATTCCTACACCGAAAGAAATCAAAGCTCATCTTGATCAATATGTTATTGGTCAAGATGACGCTAAAGTTTCCTTGTCCGTAGCCGTGTACAACCACTATAAACGGTTGCAACACGACAATGTGGTGGATGATGTAGAATTACAAAAATCCAATGTATTGTTCATCGGACCTACAGGTAGCGGTAAAACATTGTTGGCTCAAACACTGGCAAAAATGTTACAAGTGCCATTTGCAATGGCTGATGCCACAAGTCTAACAGAAGCTGGATACGTAGGGGAAGACGTGGAAAACATTCTTCTAAAACTCATCCAAGCGGCGGATAATGATATCGAGTTAGCACAACGAGGCATCATCTATGTGGATGAAATCGATAAGATTGCTCGAAAATCAGAGAACCCTTCCATCACTCGTGATGTATCAGGGGAAGGTGTTCAACAAGCATTACTAAAAATCCTTGAAGGAACAGTTGCATCTGTACCACCGCAAGGAGGCAGAAAACATCCAAATCAAGAGATGTTACAAATTGATACAACCAACATTTTATTTATATGTGGCGGTGCCTTCGATGGCATGGATAAAGTGATTACGAAACGTACAGCTACAAAAACATTAGGCTTTGGTGCAGATATCCAAAAGAAAGAGGAGAAAGATGTTGCCTCTATCTTGAAAGAAGTCGTACCAGAAGACTTACAAAAATTCGGGTTAATTCCTGAATTTATTGGACGATTGCCAGTGATGGTTACGCTCAGCCCACTCGATGAAGAGGCATTGATCAAAATTTTGACAGAACCTAGAAATGCATTGACAAAACAATATGAAAAAATGCTGTCCTTGGATGATGTGAAATTAGTGTTTGAAACAGAGGCTCTCCATGAAATTGCAAAAGAAGCGTTAGAACGCAATACTGGAGCGCGGGGCTTACGGGCGATCATCGAAAAAGTTATGAAGCGCGTTATGTTCGAAGTACCTTCGATGACAGATGTCAAAGAATGTATTGTAACGGCCAAAGCGGTTCGTGGCGAAGAAGAGCCAATACTCAACAAATGAGTCCTCGCTGAAGCAATCTGATAGTACAGGCAAAGAAACTCATTTCAACAGGGGAATGAGTTTCTTTTTTAAATATAGTAACGGGAGGTTCAATGGAAACTAAACCGATGACATTACCGATGGTTCCCCTTCGTGGAATGGTCGTATTCCCCAAAGTAGTAACACAATTAGATATTGGTCGTACCACATCTGTACAAGCTGTAAAAACAGCAATGGAGCGGGATCATTACTTAGTGGTAGCTACGCAAAAAGACGAAAGTATCGAAACTCCTACATTGGACGAATTAGGACAAGTTGGGACGATTGTTAAAATAAATCAAATGCTGCGCCTACCGGGCGGAGTTGTGCGCATTCTGGTAGAAGGCATTACTCGTGTACAAGTGGATGAAATTATCGCTACAGAACCATGCTACGAAGTAAATGTAACGATGTTGAATCCGGTTCACGAAGAGCCTATGGAAGAAGAAGCATACCGCCGTATTTTGCAAACTAAATTTGCGAAATGGGTGGAAGTGACAAAACCAGTCACCGATGAAGGGCTTGACCACGTATTAAACAGTGAAAGTGCCAGCGAATTGGCAGACCAAGTGGCACATGTATTGCCAATCAATACACGAGTGCGTCAAAGTCTACTTGATGAATTATCCGTCAACCGCCGACTCAATATGGTAGTAGGTATCATCAATACAGAACTACAAATTAATGATATGGAAAACTCCATTAATAACCAAGTACGTGCGCAGATGGAAAAAGCGCAAAAAGAATACTTCTTGCGTGAAAAAATCCGCATTATCCACGACGAACTGGGCGACAAAATGGATCCTGACCAAGAGGCAGATGAACTACGTGAACAATTGCGAGCTTTGGAATTATCCGAAGAGATTCACAATCGCATCGATAAAGAAATCACTCGCTACAGCCGTATGCCGCAAATGATGCCAGAATCCAATATTCTACGCACCTACATTGAGTGGTTATTGCAATTGCCTTGGAATACCTTATCCGAAGATCGTTTGGATTTAAAAGAAGCAATGGACGTGTTAGAAGGCGACCATTATGGATTAGAAAAAGTTAAGAAACGCATTCTAGAATTTTTGGCAGTGCGCAAGTTGTCTGGCAAACAAGGTGGATCTATTTTATGTTTAGTAGGCCCTCCAGGGGTAGGTAAAACATCCTTAGCTAGCTCTATTGCGAAAGCGATGAACCGTGAATTTATCCGAGCCTCCTTGGGTGGTGTTCGCGATGAGGCTGAAATTCGAGGCCATCGCCGTACCTATGTAGGGGCATTGCCTGGTCGCATGATCCAAGGCCTAAAGAATGCAGGTACTCGTAACCCTGTGTTCTTGCTAGATGAAATCGACAAATTAGCCTCTGACTACAAAGGGGATCCATCCTCTGCGTTGTTAGAAGTATTAGACCCTGAACAAAATAGTACATTCAGCGATCATTATATTGAAATCCCATTCGACTTTTCCGATGTATTCTGGATTACTACGGCCAATGTGCCGAGCCGTATTCCAGGGCCGTTGCGCGATCGTATGGAGATAATCGAACTCAGCAGCTATACGCAGGAAGAAAAGTTAGAAATTGCGAAGCGCTATTTAGTGCCGAAACAAGTGGAAAAACATGGTTTGCAAGGACAAGGTGTGAAACTTTCAGATGCGGTGTTAAAACGTGTTATTTCAGAATATACACGTGAAGCAGGCGTGCGTACCTTGGAAAAAACCATCGCAAAAATCTGCCGAAAATTAGCTTATGCCGTGGTAACAGAAGGTGAAAAAGCGCCGAAAGTGACAGTGAAGAATTTAGAAGACTACTTGGGCACTCCTATTTTTCTAGAAGAAAGCCGAGAAAAACAAGCGCAAGTAGGCTTGGTATATGGTCTTGCTTGGACATCTGTGGGCGGTGTTGTATTGCCATGCGAAGCTACAACGATGGCAGGAGTTGGCAAGTTGAATCTTACAGGTAGTTTGGGCAAAGTGATGCAAGAGTCTGGTCAAGCAGCTATGTCCTACATTCGTCATCGTCAAAAGGATTTGGGATTGCCAGAAAAATTCCACAAAGAATTAGATATTCACGTGCACTTGCCAGAAGGGGCGACACCAAAAGATGGTCCATCTGCAGGGATTACGATGACCTTGGCTATTGTATCTGCATTAACAGGCAAAAAAGTACGCTCTGATATTGCTATGACAGGGGAAATTACCTTGCGTGGTCGCGTTCTTCCTATCGGGGGCTTGAAAGAAAAATTATTGGCAGCCCTTCGTTATGGTGTGAAAGAAGTATTAATTCCTGAAGGCAACAAAAAAGACATTCAAGAATTGCCAGACATCGTGAAAGAAGGCTTGCTCATTACGCCAGTAAAAACGATGGAAGAAGTATTAGAAAAGGCATTGCTATGAAAAAGAAACCAGCAGTAAAGCGCCAACCAAAGCCAGTGTATACAAGAAAAGAGCCGACGGGTCCTCGCATCATTGCAGCGAAGTATACGGCATCAGCGGTGAAAGCGGACCAATACCCAGAAGGTGATACCATTGAGATCGCCTTCTTGGGGCGCTCCAATGTGGGCAAATCCTCTTTGATTAACTCCTTGTGCAATCATCGAGGGTTGGCTCTTGTGAGTGGTACACCAGGGAAAACAAAAACGATCAATTTCTTTACCATCGAATCTAAAGAGGATTTACCTGATGATATGGAACGTCGTTTTCATTGGTTCTTGGTGGACTTACCAGGCTATGGATATGCCAAAACAGGTGGCTCTAATACGAATATTTGGTCTTCTTTCATTGCCAATTATATTCTGCAAAGTGAACGGATGATGCTGTTGTGCTTGCTCATCGATGGTCGTCATCCAGAACTGCCTATCGATCAAGAGGCCTTTGATTGGTTGCAATCCCATGGGGTGCCTTTACAAATCGTGGTGACAAAAGCAGATAAATTGAAAATGAATGAGCGCCAAAAGCAATTGCGCCTAATTGAGGAACGATATCCCACAGGGTATCCACCGATTTTATATAGTTCCTTGAAACATACAGGTCGAGAGCGCTTAATGTCTCGCATTAATGCAGTATTATTGGGGGAAGAGGAATGAGTATTCTTACAAATGCACAAATGAAACTACGAGTTTCTAAAGATTTATCGGGTGTAGAAGAATATTTGCAGGCCTCCTTAACGACGGGGGCAGAAGATTTCAACGCACTCATTCGCCCTCTTTCAGCAGGGGGTGGCAAACGGTTGCGGGCGCAATTATGTTTATTGATTGCCCTAGCCGGTGATTCCAAACAAGAAGATCGCATTCGTATGGCAGGAGCCATTGAAATGTTACATCTAGCCACATTGATTCACGATGATGTACTAGACCAAGCGGAAGTGCGCCGTGGGGTGGAATCCATCCATTGCAGTAAAGGCAATAAGGTGGCCATCCTCAGCGGTGATTACCTATTTGCCAAAGCCTTTTCCATCGTCGCAGAAGTGGGTTCGATTCCATGCTTAACTATTTTTTCTGAAATTATCACAGCCTTAGTAGAAGGCGAATTTATGCAAATGGAAGATGTGTACCGCTTGGATCAAGGCACGGATCGGTACTTGTTGAAAACACAAAAGAAAACGGCGGATTTCATCGAAGGTTGTTTGGCAATAGGTGGCATTCTAGGTGGTTGGTCAGAAGAGCACATTCAATTGTTGCGTCAATATGGACACGGCTTAGGTATGGCATTCCAAATCACGGACGATGTGATGGATTATCGGGAACAAACAGTGACTACTGGTAAACCAGTGGGCAAAGATGTGAAAGAAGGCATTTTGACCTATCCATTATTGTCTGTTGTAACGGATGAGACTCGTTCCACCCTAGAAGATATGATTGCAGATATCAAAGACGGAACCGATACGAAAGCGTTACTAGACTATGTGACATCCTTAGGCGGTATCGACAAGGCCTTGGCATTAGAGGCGCAATATCGCAAAGAGTCAGAAGAGGCGTTACAGAAATTGCCGTCTTTCAAAGGAAAAGACATTTTAGAAATAGTTCTTGAAAAGTTAGCTACCCGCAAGGTGTAATATGAAACCATTTCAAGCAAAAGATATTGAGATAACGGCGAAACGGCCTTCATTGAATAGTGTCATTGCACAAAAAAAGCGTCTTGCTCAACAACAACGGGAGCAAGACGCCTTATTACATGGAGATACCTATACAGAGACAGAGGCGAAACTCATGGAAGAGGCGGCCTCTATGTCTGTGGTAGACCACTTAAGTGAACTCCGTGTACGATTAGTCATTTCTGTGATTGCCATCATCGTAGGGGCGTTGGTGGCGTACTATTTTGTGGAAGATATCATCCAAGTGCTAGTGGCGCCGGCGGGTAAATTGTATTATACAAAACCTACAGAAGCCTTCTTTACGTACATGAAGATTTCTCTTGTGTCAGGGGCGATCCTGTCGAGCCCGATTTGGTTCTATCAACTATGGGCGTTTATCATTCCTGCCTTGTCCAAGACGGAGCGGAAAGCGACGTTCCTCATCGTACCTGCCGCGGTTACTTTATTTGTAGCAGGCGTTTTATTTTCCTACTACTTAGTACTCCCTATGGCTATACAATTTTTCATCGGCTTTGGGACGGATGAACTGCAGCCTTTATTTTCCATCGGTCAATACATCGATTTTGTGGTAGCTTTCATAATTCCCTTTGGGATTACCTTTGAACTGCCACTATTATTGGTGGCATTAGGTGTGTTAGGCATTATCACATCGGAGTGGCTACGACGCTATAGAAAAGTATTTATTTTGGTGGCTTTCATCGTGGGCGCTGCCATTTCACCGACCCCGGACATGCTGTCACAGACTATGATTGCGGGTCCTATGATTTTGCTCTACGAAATTAGTTATGGAATTTTGCGGTACATTGTGAAAGTATAACCAAAGTTCATGCCATCTTCATGTAGTGTTAGTATACTTATAGGGTATATTTTAAAATCAGAAAAAAGGGTGGCAAATGAAGAGAAAACTTATCATACTTCTTGTATGTTTTGGCGTCCTATTGAGTACGGTAACAGGTATCTGGGTTTGGTATGATCGTGATAAGGCTGGAGAGATGGTGCAATCCGATGTGGCTATTGAAGAGCCTATGACGATTAAAAAGATTCCCGTAGACCCTATAAAAATTACACCGAACCTAACAGCAGAACCAGGAGACAATGATTCCGGAGATACTCTGTTAGTCGATATGAATGGAGCTGTTAATGTGTATCGTAGCCAGCATCCTACGGCACAAATTAAAGGGATTACCTTTCAGGATCAAGATGGAAAGTTCCGCTATGAAGTAGCTGGTGTTTCCTCTGAAGCAGAACATAGTGTAGTCATTGATGGTGCCACAGGACAAGTCTTGAGCAGTGATGTGAATGCTACAGATCCAACGATGAAAGAGCGAGCAGCCATCAACTTGGGGGATATTATTACTCCGGAGGAGGCTGAGCGAGTGGTGGTAGCTATGCTCGGCAATCGGGCGGAAGTGTTGGGATGGGAACTGCAAACAGAAGGCTATGTGTCTCGATACCGCATGACATTAGATGTGAATGGTGAAACTATGTATGTCATCATTGATGCGAACTCAAGCCAAATTATAGAAGTCGTCAAAGAACAATAAGGAGCTGTCACAAAATAGCTCACTAATACAATAGAGGAAAGTTGAACAAAAGCATCAACTTTCCTCTATTTTTTATATGTTTAATCAGCAACAGGGTCCCGAAGGACCCTGTTAGCGACTTTTGTATGCTTATGGGTTGTGTGTACCAATGAGCAGAGGGTCAGTGATACCATTGTCGAGAAAGGCTTGTTCACGGTCACGACAGGTGCCACAAGTGTGGCATGGAGTGGCGCCGCCTTCATAGCAGGACCAAGTGAGATGGTAGGGCACACCTAAGCGAAGTCCTTCTCGAACGACTTGAGATTTATTCATGTCATTTAAGGGAGCATAGAGGCGTACTTTATTGTAGGACCCGATATAGATCGCTTCATGCATGTGATGGTTAAAGTCTGGCCGACAATCTGGATAGGCATTGCCCGCTGCATCGTCTGCATGAGCACCAATATAAATGGCTACGTCTTCATTAGGGTAGAGGCTGAGGGCTAGGCTGGCAGCCATGGATAAAATCAATCCATTGCGAAACGGTACATAGGTGGAGACAGACCCTGTTTCAGCAATCTGTTCGCCATAGGTGCGATGATCGATACTTTCAGTAGAAGAAGATAACAAAGACGAATTGGAGTAGGACATGACCTGCGTCAAATCTAGTTCATAGTGGGGAATATGGTAGTAATCGGCGATGGCCTTAGCGCAGTGCAATTCTTTTTTGTGTTTCTGACCATACCAGATGGATAGGGCGCTCACATTGTCGGCACCGACAGCGTCGATAGCCATAGCAAGGCAAGTGGTGGAGTCTACACCGCCACTGGATAATACTAATGCTTTCATAGGGAACCTTTCGTGTTGTAAAAATTTTATAAGAGAGTACTGACATGGACCACATGATGTACTATAATAGTAAAGATAAGATTGTTTTTAAAGGAGTTACTATGCGTTTACGTAGAAAACCATGGATTGATGAAGCAATCCTTGCATATGATAAGTATACTGTACTAGAGAATCACGAAGTTTTCAAGGGAAAATGGAGAGAAAGTTTCGGGGATCCAACGAAGCCTTTATATATGGAGTTGGGAACGGGAAAAGGCAAATTTATTGCCGGAATGTGTGAAGCACATCCAGAGGCGAATTTTGTGGGCTTTGAAGTGCAAATCGGGGTCCTATACTATGCGGCGCAAAAATTATATGAACAACAAGCAGACAATGGAAAAGTGAGCTTGTTCGACATTGCAGGTATCGAAGAAGTAGTCGCACCGGGCGAGGTAGACCGTTTTTACATTAATTTCTGCGATCCATGGCCAAAGGCGAAACATGCGAAGCGCAGATTGACGTACCATACATTTTTAGACCGCTATGCGCGCCTCTTAAAAGAGGATGGAGAAATCCATTTCAAAACAGATAATGAAGGATTATTTATGTTCTCCTTAGAAGAATTTGAAAATTCTGGATGGACATTGAAGAATGTAAGTTATGATTTACATAGCACGGATACGCCGAATGTGCGTACAGAATATGAAGAAAAGTTCAGCGCCAAAGGGCAACCGATTTTCCGCTTAGAGGCGATTAAGCCAGCTAAAGGAAGTGATACAAGCCATGCCGGAGAATAATAGTCAAGGCAATCCGGGCCTAGTGGAGCGCATTCGTAGGTTCTATAACCGCATGGTCAAGCATGATGGGCAAGGTATCTTGATCCCTTTGTTTGGGATTATCCTCATCGGGTTTTTAAATGGATACAGCGTGACCTATACGAAGGTATTATCGGGAGGCCATGATTGGACACCGTTCTTATTATCTGTTTTGAAACAGTTAGTATTTCTTTTGATTGGTACGGTGGTAGCCATTATATTCTATCAGTTTGATTATCGAAAGTGGACCAAAGCAAAATGGCAGTTCATTATGTTGGCGACTATCGTAGGTTTGTTATTTGTGGTATATACCAGCGCTGCAGGCCATGATGCGAATGGTGCGCAGCGGTGGATTGGATTGCCCCTGGGCTTTACCATACAGCCTTCGGAATTTGCGAAATTAGGAGCCATCATTTGGGCTGCCTATACCCTGGATTCACATGTGAAAAAACATGGGGAATTCTATTTACTAGAGCGTTACGATTGGAGTCAAAGTGAATGGATTCATAATCGATGGGTTCGCAAAATCAAGTCCTATTTCGGGAAACGAGCCAATGGTAAGTGGGGGAAACGATTCAAGAAATTGTCCTTGCCTAAAGTATTTATACCTGCGGTCTTTATCGTCCCAGGTATCTATTCAGTGATGACCTTGCTTCAACCAGATATGGGGACAGCAGTGATTATATTCTGGTTTCCTGTGCTGATGACATTATTAGTAGGCTATCACAAGGGACATCGAAAGTATTTATATGGTTTAATGGGTTTAGGCGTTATCGCTGCGTGCCTGTTGATTTATTTTTCTACCTATCGGTGGAAACGTATACAAGCCTATTACGATCCATGGTCAGATATCACTGTGAATGGCTATCAAGTGACGCAAAGTATCTTGAGCGCCGCCCTGGGTGGTTTCTGGGGTGAAGGATTTACTAAGGGGATTTCTAAATACAATTACTTACCAGAAGCGCATACAGACTTCGCCTTCTCTATTTTTGCCCAAGAATTTGGCTTTCTTGGGGTGTTAGTCGTAATCGCTTTATTCCTATGGTTTACAAAATATGCCCTATCCATTGCTAGACATTCTAGAGACTTTTTAGGCCAAATACTGGCATCAGGGCTAACCTTTTTTATCACAGGTCAGGCATTTTTTAATATGGCTATGGTAGCAGGTTTATTACCTGTAACGGGCGTTCCATTACCGTTTATCAGTTATGGGGGCTCTTCACTAGTGACGAACTTTGCAGTGATAGGCATATTATTAAATATAGCGCGTCGTAATGAATATGCACGCAAACAAATTGGGACGAACCGTGACTTACAATCCATCGGTGAGGAGACACGGCACCGTTTCAAACCTAGGTCTTAATGTTTTAAGTGTGATTCACACAGAAAGAGATGCACGATGAAAGATTTTATTGATGTTCACGAGCGCCCTTCTTTCGCTAAGTTAGTACCACTTAGCTTCCAGCATTTATTTGCTATGTTCGGGGCCACTGTACTAGTACCATTTTTATTGAAAGTAGATCCAGCTACGTCCTTATTCATGAATGGTATCGGCACGATTTTATACGTATTAATTTGTCAAGGAAAGATTCCTTCCTACTTAGGGTCTAGCTTTGCCTTCATCGGCCCAGTGGGTGCCGTAGTGGCATCGGGTATGACCTATGGCGCAGCACAAGGTGGCTTTATTGCCTTTGGTGTGTCTTTCATGTTATTAGCATTGCTTGTAAAATTCATCGGTATTAAATGGATTGATGTGTTATTCCCACCAGCAGCAATGGGTGCTATTGTTGCCGTTATCGGTTTGGAAGTAGCTCCTGTAGCGATGGGTATGGCAGGTATCATTGGAGATCAATGGCAAAGCTTGGGCATGACTCATGAGCAAGCATTATTCTTGTCCATTTTCTCCTTGTCTGTCACAATTTTGGGAACTGTGTTGTTCCGTGGATTCCTTGCTGTAATCCCAGTGTTGATCGGTGTTGTATCCGGTTACATAGCGGCGGCGATTATGGGCGTAGTAGACTTCACAAGCGTAGCGAATGCACCTTGGTTTGCCCTTCCACATTTCTATGAACCAGAGTTTAACATTAACGCAATCTTAATGATTATGCCAGCTCTATTCGTGGTATTTGCAGAGCACGTAGGCCACGTAGTGGTAACAAGCAATATCATCGGTCGTGATTTGATGAAAGACCCAGGATTGAGTCGCTCCTTGTTTGCAGATGGTTTATCCAATGTGTTGTCCGGTTTATTCGGTGCTACACCAAATACGACATACGGTGAAAACATCGGTGTTATGGCTATCACTCGCGTATTCAGTACATTCGTTATTGCTGGCGCAGCAGTGCTTGCTATTGCGTTCTCTTTCATCGGTAAAGTAGCGGCCTTAATCCATGCCATCCCAGTACCAGTTATGGGTGGTGTGAGTATCTTGTTATTCGGTATCATCGCAGCCTCTGGATTGCGCATGTTGGTAGAACGTAAAGTTGACTACACAAAATCTTCTAACTTGATCTTAACATCTGTTGTACTTGTAGTTGGTTTGAGCGGCGCGAAATTAGCCATCGGACCAGTGGTATTACAAGGCATGGGATTGGCTACCGTCACAGCAATCTTGTTGAGCGTGATCTTTGCGATCTTCCGTAAAACAGGATTGGGAAATGCGGAGCTCAAAGAGGAGCATTAAGAAAGAACGGCACATGCTACGGGGGAATGGTATTTCTCTGGAAGTATGTGGCGGTCATTCCTGATATAAGACAATGAAAGAACACGATATATTCCTCCACAAACTGATACAGTGGTTAGGTTTGCTCCGGAATATATCGTGTTCTTTTGTGTATGTGTTATTTGGGTATAATAATAGACCGCCACATACTTTCGATGCATACAGTTGAGCCCTGTAGCATGTGGCGTTCTTAGAGGGGGATGCTCGGGGATACTCTCTTTTGCATAGATGATACTTGAGAGTACATGAATGTGACATAAGCTAACAGCCTACAAGCATGTGGCGGTCTTAGGGGGAGAGGCTCGGTGGGGGATGAAAAAAGCTGCTACCGATTTGGTAACAGCTTTTTGTGGCGGAGAGGGTGGGATTCGAACCCACGGCCCCTTGCGGAGTCACTGGTTTTCAAGACCAGCTCCTTAAACCACTCGGACACCTCTCCATGTATAAAACTATAATATAGTCTATCATTGTGGGCGCGGATTTGTCAATAATAAATATCTATAAAATACAATGTAGGCAAGTGTTCTGTATTGCTTAGGATAAGGGTGTGTTAATTTTAATTGAGAGGAACGGGTTTGGAAATGACCCAAAGGATGACCCAAAGAATGTCTTAAAGGATGTCCCCAAGAATGTCCCTAATAAATTAAGTAGTACTGGAAGACGTTAATGATTCTATAGAGGTCAACTTTCATTTGCTAAACTTTCTATTTTGTGAGAAAATATAAGTATAAAAAAGGAATTTTCAAGTGTATGTCGAATACTATTAGTATATGGTATGAACGCATGGCATAGTAGCACAGTGACGTTATGGAGGAGGTCTTACTATGGTGGAATATAAAAAAATTATTGTTCCTGCTGATGGTTCGGAAAATGGTAAACGCGCGTTGGAGCATGCATTGGCGATTGTAAAGCGCAATGATGCAGAATTGATTTTGGTTCATGTTGCCAATATTGTATCGGCGATTTCTAATTTTGACCAAACTCCAATTAGTGGCGGTTATGTATCAGAACAAATTGCAGAAGATATGGAAGAAACTGGCAAAAAAATCTTAAGTGAAGTAGCGGAAGATGTGCCAGCAGATATGAAAGTAAAATGCGTCTTTGAAGTAGGATCTCCGGGACCTGCTGTGTTAGCGGTAGCTAAAAAGTATGATGCAGATTTAATTGTTATGGGGAGCCGTGGATTAGGACCATTAAAAGGTTTGTTTATGGGTAGTGTAAGTAGCTATGTGACTAGCCATTCCACATGTCCGGTATTGATTGTTAAATAAAAAGGATACAAGGCTTTGTTCTAGGAGCAAAGCCTTTTTTCATGGTGAGGTGTATGAAAGTAAAACATATACGGTGGTTACACAATGAGCTAGAGCAGTGGAGACAGGAGGGGCTCATTTCAGAAGAACAAAGCCATCAACTACAAGCTAAGTATGGCTTTATTCCTCGAGAGGGACCATCTTGGACACGACTTATTACCGTCTTAGGTGGGGCAGCCCTCATTTTGCTGGGCATCATTTTACTCTTTGCAGGGTATTGGTATGGATTTTCTCCGAATGGTCGCTTTGACTGGTCCTTGGGGATTCTTTCACTAGCCATTGCCATTGTGAGCGGTGGCGTGTGGAAAGCCAAGCCAGCTAGCATAGTGGCAGAGGCCATTACCGTCATCTATATGGCGGTGCTCACAACGGTGACCTTGTTGGTAGCGGACACCTATTATACGGGGGAGTACATCGGTTTATACGTGCTCATCATTCTTTGTTGTTCCTTGCCGATCATTTATATCTTGGACTCGGCGTTGGGCATGATGTTGTACTTAATCGGTGTCTTAGGCTGGAGTTTTTCCAATCATGCCTTAAGTGCCTGGGTAGGACCTGTGGCAGTAGGGGGCTTGTTGCTCCTGGCCGTTCCCTATTATATCCGTCGCTTTGGGCGACATCAACAATTACAAGATCCTTTGCTAGTACCTGTATCGTGGACGTTTATAGGAGCTATCTTTGGGGAAGTCTTTTTCACCCTTTCTACCTATGAACCGCAAATGAACTTATTCTTCATCAGCGTCCTTGGGGCTGTGACCTATGCATTAGGCACGCTGGAACAGAAGATTACCCTCTTGGCTCTCCCTTGTAAGGGGGTTGGCGCCATTGCCTTGCTGTATACCCTTGTGGAAGGAACGTATATCGGTACTTGGATTCGTATTGGTGAAAGTACCATGGCGTGGTGGCTTTGGCTCTGCATGATATTGAGTTTAGGGGTAGCTTTACTGTTACTCAGACGATTGATCGCGGCGAAACGAATTGAAGCCTGTATCGGCATGATTCCTTTCATTATTTTTGGGTGTTATATCTTAGTCATCTCTGGAGTGACACCGATCGCGACGTCCATACTATTCAATGCCTATATCTTAGTGGCCGCATTGGGGACTTTCATACGAGGCACAATGATTAAAAAAGTGAGCCTCTTAAACGGTGCCATTGTGACCTTGATTGCCATGTTTGGAGCGCGGTTCTTTGACCCTAGCTTTACCTTTGTGGAACGTGGCGTGTCCTTTGTAGTCCTAGGTATTATCGTGCTAGCTATCAATGCTTTGTACTTGTGGCGGAAACGGACACAGCGGAACAAATTGAATCAACGAGTTCGTCAAGCTCGTCGCTATGTAGATGACGGAAACGATACGTCCGCAGTACTAAGATCGACAGAAAGTACGGATGAAACTACTCGAGAAAATGCCGTAGGATATGTAGCAGAAGATGTGGTACAGAACGGCATAGATCGTGCAGGTGAAGGCCTAATGGAAAGCGCAGGGAATGCACAAGTAGCACCACGACATGAGGAAAGCACAGCAAGGAAGGAGGACATATGATGATACGATATCAAAAATGGATTTTCTTTGCCCTTGCTGCCATCGTTGCTATAGTGAGCCAAGTTTACATTCAGCAACGATATACGACCTTGTTACAAGGTGGCACGGAATATCAGTGGCCGGTGAAAGTTAATCGTCATATTGGCTGGGTGCCGTCAGACTATTTAGAGGTAGAGTTTTTAGGTTCCTATGCTAACTGGGAAGGATCAACCACGCCAGAAGTAGGGCAAGAAGTCTATGTAGTGGTGTCTCCGAAGGCGACTGGTGTCTTGCAAGTCACTGGTGCTACGGACACAAAGCCGACCGATGACGAATACATCCGAGTGAATGTGAAAAAGTTTGACCATGGAGTGGTGGAGTTTTCTATTCCTTTCAATCGGGTGAAAGTAGATCTCAACAAAGTAGATAGTAAATTCTACACCGATTATCGAGGAACCTTGATTGGAACCTTGAAATTACGTGATGGCTATGGCGTAGTTACCGGTGTGTATGCCAAGGGTGTACCATTGGAATTAGCTACACCGGAGAGTGTGGTGGATCAAGAAAAAGATTCTCGCATACTTTTAGAAAAAATAGGTGACACAGAACAGGAAAAAGATGATATAATAGTAATACCGAACTCTAATTAGGGCGGTTAAATACTACTATTTGATAGCGAGGTTAAGATGGAAACAAATCAACAAGAGTTGGAAACACAATTGTTAGCTGAACTATTTAAGGTCCTAGGTGATCCAACGCGGTTGCGTATTGTTAGACATCTGCTTCAGAAGGAAATGTGTGTAACTGAAATTGCAGATGCTATGGATATGGGGCAATCAGCTATATCTCATCAGTTGCGTGTGTTGCGTCAAGCAAGACTAGTAACATTCAGAAAAGAAGGAAAGACAGCTTGGTATCGATTGAATGACGACCATGTGATTGTATTAATCCGTCAAGGATTGGAACACGTGGGTCATCAATAACCAACGATGAATGCAAGGGTTGCGAAAGCAACCCTTTTTGCATGCAAAAACCCCTATTCAACACGGTACTGATGTAGTGTTGAATAGGGGGTTATTATTGTATGTTTTTATGTGAGAACAGAATATATCGTAGTATCCCTTGTGTATGGATATGTATTTAGAATGCTATGTTGTTTGTTTAATTAGCATGTATACGTCATCTATACAGACCGTATATAGTGTGACGTAATAAGCGAATCTGTTTATCATGCGTAGCGAATTGAGCTACCATATGGTTAGCTATAGAGGGAATACATAATACGCTAATAATATAGCTAGTGGCATGGTGAAAGAGGAAAGAACGGTGGTGGCCAATACAATTTGTGTGGCTAGTTCTGGATTGTTGTTCATTTCCACTGCCATGAGGGCTGTATTTACGGCGGATGGCACGGAGTAGGCGATGATGATACTTTGTGCGGCAATGGCGCTTAATGGGATGTAGTACATCGTTACTGGGAGCACCACAATAAGCGCCAAGAGAGGACCTGCAATGAGGCGCAAGCAGGATGTAATCATAACGTCTTTTTTTAGGAAGTTCCAAGGTGTACGGTTTAACTGCACTCCTAGGGTCAACATAGCCGCCCCAACAAAGCAACGACCGAAGATGTCTAGAGGACCCCAGATGATGGTTTGCGTCAAATCGATAGGGCTATAGTAATGGGCCAAAATAGAAATAGGCACGCAATACATAATCGGGATGTGCAAGATGGTGCGCAGAGACTCTGCCGTACTCAATTGCCCTTTTCCAGCTTGGTAGAAACCGAGGGAGTTACAGAATATAGTTTGGATAATGAAAGTAGCTATAATGGCGATGACTCCGTCATGCAAGTACGGAGTCGCCCCATCGATAACATAGGGCTCATTGGCAAAGACGAAGGTACCCAGCGCTACCCCTAGGTTGCCGATATTGGAGAACATCACCGCATTGCGGACGATTTCTGTTTTGCCTAAATTGTAGCCTTGCCATTTTGCGACAATGCCTGCTAGGGCAGAGTTTGCGAATAAGATGATGAGAGCACAGCCGAAAATTTCGAAACTTTCACGGGTCAAATCGGTGATGTAAAAGGATTTCAAAATATAGGCGGGCAAAAATAAATAAAAGTTCAGCTTGCTCAAGGTTCGTAAATCGAGGTGGAACCAGCGGTCCAAGAGAACCCCCATGAGGGTAAGCAATAAAATGGGGACAATGCTGGTGAGAATAATATGAAGAAATAAATCCATAGGTCTAACCTCCTTAGGTTGTATAGTTGTCATCTTTATTGTATCACATGTATGGAAAATCATTTTAATATTATTGTATCTGGGGTATAATGGACCTATGTAGTAAGCTTCAATTGTATATTGTTTGTTAGAGGGAGGATATCATTATGAAGCGTAATTGGTTAATGGGTTTACTTATGGCAGGTGTGTTGGCATTAGCTGGCTGCGGTGGACAACAAGGGACAACGACGTCTACAGCACCGTCGACGAATGAAACCATCACTGTATCTGCAGCAGCTAGTATGCAAGGGGCATTGGAAGAGCTGAAAGCAAACTATGTGAAACAACACAATTTAAAACCAGAACAAATCAATGTTGTGTATGCAGGATCTGGCACATTGCGTCAACAAATCGAAGAGGGTGCACCATCTAGTATTTTCATTTCTGCAAACAAAAAGAATATGGACCAATTGAACGAAAAAGGCTTGATGGATAACATTCGTCCATTCGTAGCTAACACATTGGTAATGATCGTACCAAAAGGTAAAGATGCAGTTACATTGGACAATATTACGAATGCAAAACGCGTAGCTATCGGCACTGTAGAAACAGTACCAGCAGGTAAATATGCGAAAGAATCTTTAACAAAAGCGAATTTGTGGGATGCTGTAGAACCTAATGTTGTATTTGCAAAAGACGTAAAAGCAGTAGGCGCATACATTGCAGAAGGCGCAGCTGATGTAGGGTTCGTATACAAAACAGATGCATTGGTATTGAAAGAAAAAGTAGACATTTCTGCTACAGTAGATGCTAAATTACATGCACCGATTGAGTACCCTATCGGCATAGTGAAAAAGAACCAAAATAAATTAACAGAAGATTTCTATGCGTTCTTAACAAGTAAAGAGGCTAGCGAAGTATTAGCTAAATGGGGCTTTGCTGAACCGGCGAAACAATGATAGCTTTACAGTTATCCGTAGAAGTGGCGTTTATCGCCTTACTGATTAATATGGTCGTCGGTCTTAGCCTAAATTATGTGATGAAACACTATGCCTTTCCGGGGAAATCCTTGATCGATTCCTTCTTTACGTTGCCCTTGGTATTACCGCCAGTGGTATTGGGTTTTGTGTTGCTCATCATATTTTCTCCAGGCAATGCCTTTGGGGCGTGGTTAGAAGCGCACGGTATTCGAGTGGTGTTCTCTAAGCTAGGCGCCATTATTGCATCCGCCGTGGTCAGCTTTCCCCTCTTCTATCAGTCCGTACGGACAGCGTTAGCGGCTATTGATCGAGATATGGAAGACGTAGCTCGCACCTTGGGGGCCTCCGAGTTTCGAGTATTCTGGACCATCTCCTTGCCTTTAGCATGGAAAGGGATCCTCAGTGGCTCCATCCTATGTTTTGCTCGTGGCTTAGGTGAATTTGGAGCCACCATATTGATTGCTGGTAACATTCCAGGTGTGACAAGGACGATGCCACTGGCTATTTATTCGCTGGTGGAATTTGGCGATTACAGTGGGGCCTTTGAACTGGTGGTTTATATTTGTGTCTTAACATTGGGGCTTGTGTGGGCCATTCAAGGTCTCACCAAGGGGTCCCTCTTCTCGAATCGGTAAGGAGGTACTATGATTTCCTTTGATATTGTGATAGAACGAGGAACTTTTACGGTGAAAGCCCAAGGAACATTACGAGAGGGGATTACCACATTGATGGGCCCTTCTGGGAGTGGAAAATCTACCTTTTTGAAAGCTTTATGTGGACTGTTGACACCGAAAACAGGTAGGATTACAGCCAATGATGTAGTATGGTTCGAAAAGGGAAGGGTCATGCCTACCCAAGACCGTCACATCGGCTATATGCCACAAGGCAATATTGTATTTCCTCATATGATGGTGGAGGAAAATATCCGGTACAGTAAACAAGGCTCTCCAGAGTTATTCGATCATATTGTGGAGCGCTTGGGGTTAACGCCACATCTGAAAAAGAAAGCCAAAGGCCTATCCGGTGGAGAGCAACAACGGGTCGCTTTAGGACGGGCGCTGTACTCCAAACCAGTGCTACTCATCCTAGATGAACCGCTCACTGCATTAGATGTGAATTTGAGGTCACAATTGCAACAAGACTTAGTGGACATTATCTCTGAGTGGGCCATCCCTTGTTTATGGGTCACTCATAGCGAAGAAGAAGTGGCAGCAGTAGGCAATCATCGACTATTGTGTCGTGATGGAGTCATTGCAGAAGAACTATAAGAGGGATGCAGGCTCATAAGACGAATTAGGAAGTTCAGATCTTATGCAATACGACTGCCATAGATGAATGCATATTGCAATACATACAATACGACTGTAGTGAAGAATGCAAGCATAACTAGAAAAATAGAATAATAGCGTCATAGAGGGATGGTGATACACTTAGAGCAGCATTCCTCTATATTACTTTTGTGCTAGTTGTGATGGGAATTTATGTATCTCTATAGTTTGACAAAATTATATGTACCTCACATAAATTCGTTTATTTCTTTACAGTAACGGCTCATATGAAGTATAATACTACTGATTATGACTATTTTTAACATACTTAGGCATAGTTAAAAGAACTGTCGAAACCATGACAAAGGAGGAACCAAATTCGTACAGGCGAATAGCGCAAGCGCTGGAAAGAGACA
>CAUQLO010000008.1:0-47949 GCA_963518725.1 uncultured Veillonella sp.
AAATGATAATAAATACTATCATAATAAACAGTTATAGAACCTATTCTTAGGGAATTGAAAAAGGTAAGGCAATGGTGATACAATAATACACAAGAGAAAGGTCTCTGTTTTAAGTTGAGGAGGGATTACTTTGCGTAACATTCACGTTGAGAAAGTAACAGAAAAGGTAGCAGAATTATGTATGAATGCAGCATATCATCTTCCAAAAGATATGTATAATGCATTGAAAAAAGGCTATGAGAGTGAGAAATCTCCAGTAGGTAAAGGTGTATTGGATCAAATCATTAAAAATGCGGAAATCGCTGATGAAGAAGATCGTCCAATCTGCCAAGATACTGGTCTTACAATCGTATTCCTAGAAGTTGGTCAAGACGTACACTTTGAAGGTGGCAATCTTGAAGAAGCTGTTCAAGCTGGTGTAGCAAAAGGCTACGTTGATGGATACCTTCGTAAATCCGTAGTTGCTGAGCCATTGTTTAATCGTGTAAACACTAAAAACAATACTCCAGCAGTTATCTACACAAAAATCGTTCCAGGCGACAAAGTTGACATTAATGTTGAATTAAAAGGCTTTGGTTCTGAAAACAAATCTGGCGTTAAAATGCTAGTACCTGCTGATGGCGTTGAAGGCGTTAAAAAAGCAGTTCTTGAAATCGTTAAAAAAGCTGGCCCTAACCCATGCCCTCCAATGGTACTAGGTATTGGTATCGGTGGTACTATGGACTACGCAGCATTCCTTTCCAAAAAAGCTCTTCTTCGCTCTGTAGAAGAACGCAATGCACATCCTGAATATGCAAAATTGGAAGAAGAAATCAATGCAATGGTTAACAAAACTGGTATCGGACCTCAATTAGGTGGTTCCACAACAGCAGTTTCCGTTAATATCGAGTGGGCAGCAACACATATCGCTGGTCTTCCTGTAGCAGTAACTATCTGCTGCCACGCTAGCCGTCATGCTCACGGTGAAATTTAAGAGGGGGAATAACCATGGCAGAACAAATTCGTATTCAAACACCTTTAACAGAAGAACAATCCCGTAAATTAAAAGCTGGTGATATGGTTCTTATCTCTGGTAAAATCTATAGTGCTCGTGACGCTGCGCATAAAGTAATGACGGAAGCATTAGCACGTGGTGAAGAATTACCAATCGATTGGCATGATAAAATCGTTTACTATTTAGGACCAAGTCCAGCTAAACCAGGAGACCCAATCGGTTCCGCTGGTCCTACAACATCTGGCCGTATGGACGCTTACACACCAACAATGCTTGATCAAGGCATCAAAGGCATGATCGGTAAAGGTTCCCGTAAACCAGAAGTTATTGAATCCATGAAGAAAAACGGCGTAACTTACTTTGCAGCCGTTGGTGGTGCAGCAGCTTTAATTGCTAAATCCATTAAAAAATATGATGTTATCGCGTATGCTGACTTAGGTCCAGAAGCATTGGCAGAATTGACTGTAGAAGATTTCCCTGCAATCGTTGTTATCGATAGTGAAGGAAACGATTTCTACGAAATCGGTCAAGCTCCTTACCGCGAAGACGTTTAATCACTAAACAACTAAGAGGCTCTCTTTGGAGAGTCTCTTTTTTTGTATCCTATGGTGGACTAGAGTAGAAATGGATTTCATCGAATCTACATACAGAGTGTGTTATAATACAAGTAGATAGGTATTTACCAAGAAAGGAGAGACTATGATAGGACTGATTCTAAGTGGTATTATTTTACTCCTCATCGAGATGATGGTTCCAGGATTTGGTATCTTTGGGCTCACCGGCCTATTGCTATTTCTTTGGGGCATCTACGACTGGATGGGTGGTGGACCTACGGCGGTAGTGACAGTGACCGTACTATCCGTACTGGGCGTGCTCTTGTTGTGGTGGATTGTGTCAGTGTTCCCTAAGACACGACTGGGAGAGCGATTAATATTGCGCTTACAATCTACTAATGAAAAAGGATATGCAAGTCATCCGGATCCTAATCGTTGGTTAGGCAAGATTGGATATACCAAAACGGTATTACGACCAGCAGGGACGATTATTGTGGAAGATACTTTCCTCGATGCAGTCACTGATGGCGAATTTTATGAACCTGGTACAGAGGTAACTATTGTATCTGTTACAGGTGGTCGTATTGTAGTGAGAGCTACAGAAAGATAGGAGGCATTATGGAAACAATTATTGGAACTGTGGGATTCATTATTTTTCCCATCATTCTCATCATCGGCATTTCTCTATTTTTACATTTTGTCCCATTAGGACTTTGGGTATCTGCCTTAGCAGCGGGTGTTAACGTCAGCATTATGACCCTCATTGGCATGCGTTTGCGCCGTGTATCTCCGTCTCAAATCGTACTCCCTTTGGTGAAAGCCAATAAAGCGGGCTTAGATGTGACGGTAGACCAATTAGAGGCCCATTATTTAGCAGGTGGCGACGTGGACCGTGTAGTTGATGCATTGATTGCGGCGGAGCGTGCTACTATGGAATTGACCTTTGAACGATCAGCAGCCATCGATTTGGCAGGTCGTGATGTGTTGGAAGCAGTGCAAATGTCCGTCAATCCAAAGGTCATTGAAACACCTATTATTTCTGCGGTGGCTAAAAATGGTATTGAGTTGAAAGTACGTGCTCGCGTAACAGTACGCGCTAATATTGACCGTTTAGTCGGTGGTGCTGGAGAAGCCACAATCATTGCCCGTGTAGGGGAAGGTATCGTTACTACCGTAGGTTCTTCCGAAGAGCATACAGATGTATTGGAAAATCCAGATCACATTTCTCGTACCGTATTGAACAAAGGATTAGATGCGGGCACAGCCTTTGAAATCTTATCCATCGATATTGCCGACGTGGATGTAGGACGTAACATTGGTGCCCAATTGATGACAGACCAAGCAGAAGCAGACAAAAAAATCGCTCAAGCACAAGCAGAAAAACGCCGTGCTATGGCGGTGGCACAAGAACAAGAAATGCGTGCCCATACGCAAGAAATGCAAGCGAAAGTAGTAGAAGCTCAAGCAGAAGTGCCAAAAGCCTTGTCTCAAGCATTGCGTGAAGGTAATTTAGGCGTCATGGACTACTATTCTATGAATAACATTATGGCAGATACAAAAATGCGTGAAAGTATTTCTGAAGGTGACTATGCAGCTACTATTGATGGTAAAGGTGGTCATGAATAAGGTACAAGGAGGTATCCAACTATGGAATTAGGGATACTCATTCTGATTATCTTAGGGTCTTTCATTTTTAAAAAGGGAAAGCCTACTGCGGAGGATCAAGGAAGACCAGTTCCTACCAAGGATATGACTTGGGAGGAAATGGAAGAGTACTATGGAATTACACTTTCACGGGATTCGAAAGAGCCTGAGCCAGTGCCAGCTGATTTACATGCGAGGAAAAACGCAGAATCCTTGGAGGTTACATACGATCCAGTGAATGTAGAATCCTACGAGGTGCCAACGTGTACAGATACCTATGAGGAACCAGTGACTACAGCCTATCGTCCAGCTTATGAACAAGCAGAGGAGACAAGACGGGCTCCACATAGGGAAGAGGTACGAGAGGTAGTGCCAAGTCATCATAGGTCCTCAAGAAAGGAATCCTTGCGCTCAGCGGTTAGACATGGCATGGTATGGTCCATGATATTGGAAGCGCCAAAAGGTGCTAATATAATGCGACGGTATCATCGATAAAAGTATCGGTTGTAAATGGCGACAGTCATAGTTTGTATATATAAATATAAATGAGCTGTCATGTTAGGAAGTCCACGACATGACAGCTCATTTAGTATAGAAAAACGACTCTACTAAGTAGAGTCGCGGTTTTTTTTTTATTTGAAATTTTTTATTTTTTTTTGTTGTATGGTTTCGACAAGTTGTTCTTGCAAATATTAGAATAAATGTAATTGTGCAGGTTGTAAGGAACCCTTAATATCAAGTGGAGTACCTACAATTTCCATGTTGTTGAATTTATCTGTGAAGTACTCAACCATGCGTTTCATAGCGCCAGATGCCCAAGAGTGGTTGCCCACGATGGACACTTTGTGGTTATGGAAGTTCAACGCTTGTAATTCATGCAAGAAGCTTTCCATAGTCAAGTATAAGCCTAAGTTGTAAGTTGGTGCCATACAAACTAAGTGGCTATATTTCCATGCATCAGCGATGATGTAGGAAGGGTTAGACTTGGATACGTCGTGGATGCGAATGTCTGTGACACCGCGTAAGGATAACAATTTAGCCAATTGTTGAGCCATTTCCGCTGTGTTACCATACATGGAACCAAAGGCAATAACAACGCCTTTTTTCTCAGCATTGTATGTGCTCCAGTGCATGTATTTATTCACGATGTAGGAGATACTTTCAGGAGTTCTCCAGATAGGACCGTGAAGAGGTGCGATGCGATTGACGTTTAAAGAGAAAGCTTTTTTCATTGCATTTTGTACTTGCGCACCGTACTTACCTACGATATTTGTGTAATAACGACGAGCTTCATCTTCGTATAGATGGTCAAAATCTAATTGATCAGCAAAGATGTTACCGTTGATAGTGCCAAAGGTACCGAATGCATCAGCAGAGAACAATGTACCTGTTGTAGATTCGTATGTGCAAGTTACTTCTGGCCAGTGAACCATTGGCATTGTATAGCTGTGTAATTTGTGATGACCAAGGTCGATTGTGTCACCTTCTTTTACTTCGTAGTAATTGTTAGGTGCTGGGCGACCATAGAATTGTTCAAAGAAACGAAATGTTGTTTTGTTGCCCACCATTTTCACGTTTGGATAGCGGTCTAATAATTCTACTAATGTAGCGCAGTGGTCAGGTTCCATGTGGTTTACGATTAAGTAATCCAATTCACGACCATTTAATAAATGTTCCACATTATCGAAGAACTCTTGGCGGATGCTCTCATCTACAGAGTCAACGATACAAGTTTTTTCGTCATCAATAAAGTAGGAGTTGTAGCTTACCCCATGTGGAATTGGGAATAGGTTTTCAAACCGTTCCGTACTCCAATCATTGCTACCAATCCAATAAATATGATCAGTCAATTTTTGTGCACAATGCATAGTTAAATTCCTTTCATACATACGGGGGATTGTTATGCCCCAGATTTTTCTTATCAAATATATATTACTAGTTTATAAGCTATAAAGCAACTATTTTATAGGAATCATAAGAAATAGATAGAAAAATATCTATTCACCGTTTGACAATAGTTATAAATATAGGTAAACTTATAAGTATCTATAATAGTTAAGATAAAATGATGGAATGGAAATTGAGGTAACTATGTCTGTATCTACAGAATTATTGCGCTCCTTTGTGAGTGTAGGTTTACATTTATCTTTTTCTAAAGCGGCTAAAGCGAATGGCGTATCCCAATCGGCGATTAGTCAAAGTATTAAGCAGTTAGAAAAAGATTTAGGGATTCCCCTCTTTGAAAGAACCACAAAATCTGTATCCTTTACTAAATATGGGCGCGAGTTGTTTGAAACATCGGTGGAAGCCTTTTCTGTGTTAGACAATGGCATTCATAAATTGCAAGAACGCTTGTCCCGTGAATATAAAAGTTTACACTTAGCAGCTACAGATACATTGAGTAAACACTTTTTATTGCCCTACTTTAAAACGTGGCAAGAAAAAGAGTTAGATATTAGTTTACGGATTACGAATCGCCCCTCTCAAGAGTGCGTCAGCATGATTGAGTCTGGAGAAGCACAGTTGGCGGTGGTCAATGCCTATGAAGGATTGTATGAACACAATCATTTGGAAATCATTGATCTAGCTCCGTTTAGGGATATCTTTGTAGGTGGTTCAAAGTATAAGGATAGCAATAAGGTGTGGACTATTGATGATATCATAGCAGAACCATTGTTGTTATTAACAGCAGGTGCCAGCAGTCGAAACTTTTTCGATGCTGTCACGTTCCGCAGATGTACATCACCAGCCTTTGAATTAGGTAGCCTAGCGGTACTGATGGATTTAGTGGAAATTAATTTAGGAATTTCCTTAGTGCCAGAAATGGTGGCACGTGATAAAATTAAAGAAGGATCTATGGTAGAAATACCGACGAACTTGCAGATTCCAGAACGGCGGATTGTTCTCGTTCGCTCTAGGATGGATGCATTAACAGAGGGAGTCACACAATTTATAGATATTTTACAACATAGAACACATAAGGAGGAGCATTGTGGAATTACTAAAACAACGAATTGATGCAGAGGGTATTGTTCTTAACAATCGAGTATTGAAAGTGGATGGTTTTTTGAACCATCAAATCGATCCAAAATTATTTGTTCAAATCGGTAAAGAAATTGCTAGCCAATTTGTAGGTAAAGGCATTGATCGTATCGTGACAATCGAGGCATCTGGTATTGCCATTGCCTTGCAAGTAGCTATTGAATTAGATGTGCCGTTGGTATTTGCTCGTAAGAAAAAATCTATTTTGATGACAGAAGATGTGTATCATTCTGTAGTGTACTCCTATACAAAAGAAGAAAATTATGATATGACAATTTCTAAAAAATTCTTACCAGCAGGAGAAAAAGTGTTGATCATTGATGACTTCCTTGCTAGTGGTGAAGCGGCTATGGGTCTTGCGAAACTAGTAGAAGGTGCAGGAGATACTGTAGAGGGGATTGCCATCGTTATTGAAAAGTCCTTCCAACCAGGTCGTGAGCGCTTAGAAAAAGCTGGTTATGACGTGCATTCTTTAGTTCGTATTGCGCGCTTTGAAAATGATCGTTGCATTTATGTAGAGGATGAACAATAATATAGATTGAATTAGGTAGCAAACTATGTTATTATTATGGTAATGAGTTTTAGTTTTAAATATGTAATAAATGGAGTTTAGACGTGAATAAAAAAGCAGAATTATTTCAACAACGTATTGAGCAAGATGAGTTAACTAATCTTTTTACAGCCCGCACGATTGAGAATGACCCAGCGAATGGTGTTGTATTCGAAGCGCGAGTGGAATATAAAGATGTTTATTTTCCATTGTATGTTATTTTAGATGATAGTGTCTATGGCACGATTCGTTTAGAAGTGGCAGCTGGTGTATTCACTCCAGAGCAACGCGCAGCAGTGTTAGATGTAATTAACCAGTTGAACGGAGAGTTCAAATGCTTTAAACATTATCTTGCACAAGCAGATGGTTTTGAAGTAGTTGCATTAGATATCAGTGTATTGGGTATTGCAGATGAGTTTAATCCAGAATTGATCGAGTACATGATCTGGGAAGTGTTGTATCCACATACACAAACAGAATTAGTTCGCATTGTGGAAGCCTTAGAAGCAGTGAATGTAGAAGTAACAGCTGGAAATGCTGGTGAAGAAGCAGTAGAAGAACCTGCAAAAGAGGCAGCTGCAAAAAAACAAGAGAAACCTCGTAAGACAACAAAATCCAAAAAAGGTTAATCGAGAAAAACAACAATATAGGAGGACATTGTGACACACAATGTCCTTTTTTGTAAGGAGTGATAGAATGAACGAAAAATCAAGACGATTTGAAGAATTTTTAGTGAAGGAAGACATTCAGTGTTTTGAAAAACGCGAAATGGAAGATGAAGACCATACGATTGTATATCGCACATATATCCAAACTGATTTTGGTGATGTTGCAGCCTTTGTCTTGTTGGATGACACATTATATGCGACCATTCGCTTTGTGCCTGGACCAGGTGTGGTAACTAAAGAAAACCGTCAAGATATCTTAACCTTTATGAATAGGGAAAATAGTGTTTACAAAAACTTTAAATATTATATAGAAGACCAGGATAGCACTGTATACCTAGACTGCATCAATCAAAGTTTAGATGCTAACTTTGATCCAGGATTGGTCTATGTGTTGACTTCGCATATTGTGGAATACATTTATTCTAACATTGAGAAGATTACATCTGTCTTTAAAGTTGAGCGATTGCCAAGTCCAGAATATAATCATGGTTAAAATCATTCAAAGATAGATAAAGTTTATAACAAATGATTAAAAACAATCATTAATAATCAAAAATAAGTAAAAAATACACATGTGCGGTTGGGTTAAACAATTCAATTCGTGTAATATGATTCAAAAATGCTGAAAAATGTTGATAGATACACAATTCGTGAGATGTGAATCTCTATGTATCTATAGCAAATGTTATATGTCTCATGCTATAATATGTGTAGGTTATTTATACTATAGCATCACGTAGTATAAGGGGTGATACAATGGCATTAGGTGAAAATTTAAGACATGCCCGTAAACGGATTGGGCGGAGTCAGCTAGACGTGGCTCGAGATATCGGCATTAGTAATGCTGCCCTGTCGAATTACGAAACAGGATATAGAGAGCCTGATCTGGAAACCTTAAAGCGATTAGCCAATTATTATGATGTAACAATTGATGAATTAGCTGGCAATGCAAGCATGGCTAGAGAAATTCTATATGATTTGAGTAGCATTGTAAAAAATGGGCGCATCGCACATAATGGTGTAGAATATGTATTAAGTGATTCACAACGATTAAAATTGAGACGCCAAATTGCACATGTGTTTGATATGTTCAATGAGGGAAAATCCAATTGGTAGGATAAACATGTTATTCTAGGCACGTTTGTGGAATAGCATATCATCGTATAGAAAGCGTTGAAGCTCTCGGGTACGTTTGAGAGTGCAAACTGAAGTATCTACAAAAATGAAAAGCACAGTTCTATGAAAATAGTTCTGTGTTTTTTTATTACCAAACTAGATGTGATATAATTTAGCAAGAAGAACTATTTTCTTTAGTACTAAGATTGTGGAGGCATGGCGGGTCCATTGCCTATATGTATACGTATATGGCAAGCAGAGGTTTGCCTAGACATAGTGATTGATGAAAGTGAGGTATACCATGGATAAACCAGTAGTAGTGGTACCAGGATTGGTGCGTAAAGATGTAATTGCTTATTTAAGCGAACATGTAACGGTGCGCCAGTGGACAGAAAAAGAAAAGATGCCTAAAGAGTTATTGAAAGAATGGCTCCGTGAGGCTCATGGCTTATGGAGTATTAATCATTTTACAGTAGATGACGATTTGATTTCACAGGCACCACATTTGAAGGTCATTGCCCAAGCCTCTGTAGGCTATGATAATGTGGATGTAGATGCTTTGACGGCTCGCCATATCCCGTATGGCAATACCCCAGATGTGTTGACGGAAACCACAGCAGAGCTGGCTTTCACGTTAATGGCTACCGCTAGTCGTCGAATCTATGAGAATGCACAATTTGTGAAAGATGGTACATGGCTAGAGCGTCCATCTAATATTAAAGGAAAAGATTTGAGCCGTATGACATTGGGGATTATTGGCATGGGGAAAATTGGCGTTTCCGTATCGAGACGGGCTCGCGCCTTTGGTATGACCGTGCAATATCACAATCGCAATCGCCGTAATGATGATAGCTTGCTCATGACGACCTATGTATCATTGGGTAAATTGTTGACGACTAGTGATGTCATCTTGGTGATGGCGCCATTGACAGAGGAAACCTATCATTTGATCGATGCGGAAGCCTTTGAAATGATGAAAGAAACGGCTCTCTTCGTCAATGTGGGACGTGGTAAGATTGTGGATACTGATGCGTTGGTACATGCCTTAGAAACGGGGCAAATCGACTATGCAGCCCTCGATGTGGTGGACCCTGAACCAATCGGTCCAGATCATCCGTTGTTACAAACTGGTAAATGCTTAGTTGTGCCGCATATTGGATCTTTCACAGATCGGACCCGCAAAGAAATGGCTATGCTCACGGCGAATAATTTAATCGCTGGCGTACAGGGCAAACCATTGTTGACATGTGTTAATGAAAGTGTCAATTACACAGCTGCTGAGGAATAATTGGTAGAGATATACTGGGAAATTGGATATGACCATTCGCAATAAATCGATGAAAGATAGCCATTCCTGTGGTATAATAAAGAGAATGTGCAATGCGTGCACGTGTGTATAATCAATAGCAGAGAGGAAGAATCACATGGAATCGAAAGAGACGATGATGAGTACAGAAGAAGCAACGCCTCAAACAGTTAATTTTATTGAAGCGATTATTAATACAGACAATGAAGAAAATACTTATGGAAAACGTGTACATACACGATTCCCACCAGAGCCAAATGGGTATTTACATATTGGTCATGCGAAATCCATTTGTTTAAACTTTGGTCTTGGTAAATCTTATCAAGGGCTTACAAATTTGCGCTTTGACGACACAAACCCAGTGAAAGAAGATGTGGAATATGTAGAGTCCATTGAAGAAGATGTAAAATGGTTAGGCTTTGAGTGGTATGGCGATGTGCATTATGCATCTGATTATTTCGGCAAATTATATGAATATGCGCAAGTGCTGATCAAAAAAGGTAAAGCTTACGTAGATGATCAAACGCCAGAAGAAATCCGTGCCACACGTGGCGATTTCACCACACCTGGTACGAATAGTCCTTACCGTGACCGCAGCGTAGAAGAAAACTTACGACTCTTTCAAGAAATGAAAGAAGGCAAATACAAAGATGGAGAAAAGGTGTTGCGTGCTAGAATTGATATGGCGGACCCTAATATCGTCATGCGTGACCCTGTGTTGTATCGTATTTTACATGCAGACCATCACCGTACCGGTTCCGAATGGAATATTTATCCTATGTATGACTATGCTCATCCAGTGTCTGATGCGATAGAGCGCATTACTCACTCCGTATGTACCTTGGAATTTGAAGTGCATCGTCCATTGTACAATTGGGTGTTAGAAGACTGGGAAGATACAGAAAAACCAAAACAGATTGAATTTGCTCGTTTAAATGTAACGAATATGGTGATGAGTAAACGCAAATTGCGCCAATTAGTAGAATTGAATCTTGTGAGCGGTTGGGATGACCCTCGGATGCCGACGATTTCCGGCTTGCGTCGCCGTGGTTATACACCAGAGTCCATTCGCGATTTCTGTGAACGCATTGGCGTAGCTAAGGCGGACAGCATGGTAGAGGTTGGTTTACTCGAGTTCTGCATCCGTGAAGATTTGAAATTAAAAGCACCGCGCTATATGGCAGTACTAGACCCTGTGAAAGTGGTCATCACCAACTATCCAGAAGGTCAAACAGAAACTCTTGTCATTGAAAATAACACAGAAAATGAAGACATGGGGACTCGTGAAGTAACATTCGGTCGTGAAGTGTACATTGAACGTGGTGACTTCATGGAAGAGCCAGTGAAAAAATTCTTCCGCTTAGCACCTGGTAAAGAAGTGCGCTTAAAAGGAGCTTACATCATTGAATGCCAATCTGTGGTAAAAGATGCGGATGGCAATATCACTGAAATTCATTGTACATATGACCCAGCTACAAAATCTGGCACAGGCTGTCAAAAGAAAGTAAAAGGTATTTTACACTGGGTAGAAGCCTCTACGGCTGTAGATATGGAAGTTCGTCTCTATGATTATCTATTAAAAGCAGATGATGATGAAACAGTGGATAAAGATTTCTTACAACAGTTAAATCCAAATTCTTTAGAAGTAAAATCTGCTAAAGGGGAAGCTGCATTCCGTACGACACAAGCAGGGGACCATTATCATTTCTTGCGTACTGGCTATTTTGTAACCGATAAGGATAGCACATCAGATCATATCGTGATGAATCGTACTGTAGGTATGCGCGATACATGGGCTAAAATGCAAAAGAAACAAAGTTAGGACCTATGATGAATAGATTGATGAGATATGTTTCGTGGGTACTAGGAGTTGCGGGCATTCTGTGTATGAGCGCTACTATGACAGTGGAAGCGGCAAATACAAAGGGATTACAATGGCCTCCTACTATGTTGGTTCAAGAAGGTACGAGTCAAAGTATAGTAGGGACTGGTGTGGCACAATCGGTAGAAGAGGGGCTGCGCCAGATAGGTATCGATACCCACACATCCTATATGATACTCGATAAAAAGGATAATAACTATGCCTATGCTAGGTATGGAGAAGGCTCTTTACTATATGGATTTGGCCCACAGACGGAAGGGTGGCGATTGCCGAGTTCTGCCACAGGAACACGCTATGCTCGTTCCATGGTGGAGGACTATGCTAAGTATGTCCAAGAACATCCGGAAACGTTTACTGTGGTAGTACCATTTCGGGAAATAAAGCCCCATATATACGTAGGTGAAGTAGTGGTGACTACTTGGTTTAAGCAAGTGGAATATCCAGAACACTTACAAATTGCCTTTGTAGCGAATGGGACAGGTAGTCCATCAGTACGATATGTATTGACGCATGTTCGTGATGAAGCACTGCGAAAACAATTACAATATTTGCTATAAAAATTAAAATCACCCTCTGAAAGGTCTTAGGCCTTTCAAAGGGTGCTTTTATTTACTATAACAAATGAAAAATATTATCATACTTATTGACAGAAAGAGGGATTATTTGTATTATAATAATAGAAATAATTTTCATTATTTCCATTCATCTTTCTAGATGATATATATCCGGATTGTCTATTTGCTGAGAGAGCAAGTGTTCTCCCCAAACTAAGAAACAAAGGCAGGTACAACAAATGGAATCCATCGAGCAGATTATCGGTTACCATTGTGCGCCCGCAGTTCGAGGTATCAAAGTGGCTAATTTAGTGGCTTTACCTCAGCATTTAGGGGCCCATATGGTAGAAAAAACACATGAGTATAATGATAAATTCAATCAAAAAGGCTTATTCTTCTATGAACTATGCCATTGTGAAAGACGAAAATTATTACTCGTATTTAGAGAACGAATGCTTGATGACTATTTACGTCGGCCTGAAGTGCTAGCTTTTTTACAACACTATGGATATGAATCTCATGAAACACTGGCGGATTGGTTATTACACTTACGCCATCGTATTGAAATGAGCGATGTATTTCCTCATGAAATCGGTGTGTTTCTAGGATATCCATTAGAAGATGTAAAAGCATTTATCCAGTTCCGTGGGGCAGGCTATAAAGTCTGTGGAGACTGGAAGGTATATGGAAATCAATCGTCTGCTATGCACGCATTTCATTGTTTTCGAATGTGCCGTGACTACTGTCACGCACAGTTGAATAAAGGAAAATCTTTAGAGTCTTTGGTTGCCGTAACGGCATGCTAGGAGGTAAACATTATGATCGCTGTAATTTATTGGTCTGGAACTGGTAACACTGCTGCAATGGCAGAAGCTGTAGGTAAAGGTATCGCTGATGCTGGTCAAGAAGTAGTAGTAAAATCTGTTTCTGAAATCACTGCTGACGAAGCAGCTGGTTATGAAAAATTAGCATTAGGTTGCGCTGATATGGGTGCTGAAGAATTAGAAGATGCAGAATTTGCACCATTCTATGATGCATTAGAACCTAAATTAGCTGGTAAAAAAGTGGTATTATTCGGCTCCTACGGTTGGGGTGGCTCTTGGTTAGATGACTGGGCTGGCCGTGTAGAAGATGCGAATGGTGTAGTTGTTGATAAATTACCAGTATTGGGTGAACCTGATGATGCTGGTAAAGAACAATGCGAAGCATTGGGCGCTGCATTGGTTAACGCATAATCGATTACACAACACACTTTAAAAAAGTTATAGATGCTCTTAACAATAGGAGATAGAGGGGGGATGACCTGTTCTATCTCCTATTATTATATGTAGAAACATATGTGATGGTGCATCTGTGAGTATATAGAAGTATCTAATGTTATCTTGGATTATCTATAGGAAATATATACTAGTGAAGAAGATATTTCGTGGTACAATAGGAATCGGAGTAGTATGAATTAGTAAAAGTAAGAAGATTTCTATAGATAAAAAGGGGATACAGAATGTTAAGTAAAGAAGAAGTAAAACAACGTGTCTGTGAGGCAATTGTGGCTAATCAAGACCGATTGCGAGCCCTGGCAAGTGCCATTATGGAGGAACCAGAGTTAGGCTATAAAGAGCATAAAACATCGGAAAAAGTACAATACATGTTTAGAGAGCTAGGTATTCCTTTCACTACTGGACATGCTTTGACAGGTGTGAAGGGTCGCCTAACAGGGAGACAATCCAATAGAACGGTCGCTATGATTGGGGAATTAGATGCTATCGTCTGCCATCGCCATTCGAAGGCAGATCCCATTACGGGAGCAGCTCATTGCTGTGGACATAATGTGCAGATTGCCAATATGTTTGCCGTAGCCATGGGGCTCCAAGCAGAGGGTGTATTAGAATCCCTAGGGGGAGATGTGGTCTTATTTGCAGTACCTGCAGAAGAGCTTATTGAAGTAGATTACAGAAAATCGTTGCGTGAAAAAGGGACTATACAATACCTTGGAGGCAAGCAACAACTGATCTATGAAGGTGCCTTTGATGATATTCATATGGCTATGCAAATGCATGTGGATGTGGCAGATACCGCATCGGGAGAGATGAACTTAGGCAGTACATCCAATGGATTTGTGACGAAGCTCATTGAATACCATGGTAAGATATCTCATGCCGCAGCGGCTCCCCACGAAGGAATCAATGCATTGAATGCAGCTATGTTAGGCGTGATGGGGGTCCATGCGATTCGAGAGACTTTCAAAGAAAGTGATTATTTTAGATTTCACCCTATTATTAACCAAGGTGGCACGTTGGTGAACTGTGTGCCGGATTATGTGCAGGTTGAAAGTTTCGTGCGAGCCTCTAATGTACAGGCTATTGTGGATGGCAATCGTCGGGTGAATCGGGCACTCACAGCAGGTGGCGATGCAGTAGGTGCGACCTGTGTGATTCATGATTTGCCAGGTTATTTACCGATGCGCGATAATCTAGACATGAATGATTTATTGCGAGCTAATGCAGAGCGTCTCTTTGAGGCACACAATGTGCGCCAACGCCCACATATGACGGCTAGCACAGATATGGGAGATGTATCTCATTTGATGCCAGTTATCCATCCGTGGGTGGGATGTATTGAAGGCGGCCTCCACAGCGCAGAGTACACGATTACGGTGCCAGAGGTGGCCTATGTAAAAACGGCGCAAGCCTTGGCGATGACAATTGTAGATCTGCTCTATGATGAGGCACAAGTGGCAGAAGAGGTGCTAGCGAATTTTGAAGCACCATTAACGAAAGAAACCTACATTGAATTATTAGATTCGATTGGTAAGGGAAATTAGTAAAAATTATCATATCTAATTTTGTCGATATATGATATACTATACTTAATAATAAAGATTATCCATGACAGTAGAAAGGATGACGTAAATGAAACAATATGATGTAATAGTAATTGGTACTGGTGGGGCTAGTTTAGTAGCCGATGCAGCATTAAAAGCAGGTAAACGTGTAGCAGTCATTGAAAAAACAGGATTTGGTGGCACTTGCTTGACTCGCGGATGTATCCCGACAAAAGTAATGGTTACAGCAGCAGATGTGGTACATGAAAGCCATGGTTGGAAGAAGATTGGTGTGGAAGCGCCAACACCTACATTAAACTGGAATGTTGTAAGCGAGCGTGTATGGAAAGCCATCAATAAAAGTGAAGGGGTCAAAGAGTTCTATGAAAGCTTTGATAATGCCGATGTATACCACGGAGCTGCTACCTTTGTAAGCGATAAAGTAGTATATGTGACATTACAAGATGGTACAAAAACAGAAGAGATCACAGCGCCTACCATTATCATTGGCACGGGTGGTCATTCTAAAGTAAATCATGTGGACGGTTTAGAAGAAGCAGGATATATTACAAGTGAAAAATTCTTTGGCAGTGAATATCCACAAACACCATATAAACGATTAGCTGTATTTGGTGGTGGCCCAATCGGCACAGAATTTGCTGGTGTTTTTGCGGCAGCAGGTGCAGAAGTGACATTGATTCAACGCAATGTACGTCTATTGCCGAAAGAAGATGAAGCTATTTCTGCACACATTTTAGAAGAAATGAAAGCCATTGGCGTAAATGTGTTGACAGATACTGTATGCGACAATGTACGCGTGGAAAATGGTGATAAAGTAATCACTGTGAAAAATCGTACTACCGGTGAAGTGTCTGAAATTCGTGTAGATGAAATTTTAGTAGCTACAGGTATCGCTCCATCCGTAGAAGATTTACACCTAGAAAATACGCATATTGAACAATTGCCAGGTGGTTGGATTAAAACCAATGAATTTTTAGAAACATCTGTAGAAGGGGTGTATGCCCTAGGGGATGTAAATGGCAATGCAGCATTCCGTCATCGTGCTAATTATGAAGGAGATATTATCTCCCATAACTTATATCGTGCTACATCTCCAACGGACTATCGCTGGGCACGCTATGATTTGATTCCGATGGTGACTTTCACCTATCCAGAAGTAGGTCGTGTCGGTATGACTGAAGCAGAAGCCAAAGAGGCTGGTTATGATGTGGGCGTTGGTATTAACCACTATTCTAACTCTGCGAAAGGTATGGCCCTCGGTATCGATAAAGGCGATGTGCATGACGGATTTATCAAAGTGGTAGTAGATAAAGCTACAAACCGTCTGTTAGGTGCGCATATTGTGGGACCACAAGCATCGATCTTGTTCCAACCATATGTACATTTAATGAACAGTGGTGAAGTGAAGTTAGTACCTGTTCATGAAGAAATTGGCTCTGACACAACAAAAGAACTACGTGCACAAGGATTGACACGGTACTTGGATCCGCAATCTGTCATCTCCATTGGAGAGGCTATGGCACCGCATCCAACATTGTCGGAAGTATCTATGTGGACACAAGTATTCTACGAAAAGAAATGGTAAGCTATATCTGAGATATACAAATAAAAACTGTAGTGATGGGGCTCTGTCACTACAGTTTTTTGTGTAGTATGCGTATATGACATATGTTATAAGTATTTTGAAATCTTATGTTCTCATTTAAAAATATAGTTGATAAAATAAAAATAAAATTGTATAATGAGAAGGCAATTGAGAATACAGAGACCTGTACATAGAATCATGACAGTGATTCCTCTACAGATCTCAGAATATAGGTAGTAAACTGTTACAGAAAGGAAGTTTGTATGACAGAATTATTAATCCGTTTATGTGTCAAACATAAAGATGACGTAAAAGACCTTGGTGTACGCCAACAGTATGGCATTATGGCAAGTATTACAGGTATTATGGTAAATGTATTAGTTTGCTTGGGCGAATTGATTGTGGGTTGGTTCATTGGATCCATTGCTATGATTAGTGATGCTATCCACAATGTAGCTGATGCAGGAGGGTCCTTAGTATCCTTTTTAAGTTTTAAATTATCTGGACGTAAAGCAGATGCTGAGCATCCTTATGGCCATGGTCGTATTGAGTATTTATTATCCATTGGCTTTTCCATATTGCTCTTTGTGGTGGCAGCGCAATTAGGTATTGAAGCGGTAGAACATATTCTACATCCAGAGGTGGTAGAATTTTCCATGACAGCCTTAGCCGTTATGTTAGGCGCCATGGCATTGAAGATTTGGTTGTCCTTCTTTTTGCGTTCCATTGGCAATCGTATAGATTCCCCTATTTTGCGTGCCAATGGACAAGAGGCGCTGTCTGATGTGTGGGCCACAGCAGCTATCGCTGTAGGCTTATTGCTAGGTGGTATATTCCAGTTGAGTGTGGATGGATATTTAGGATTAATCGTAGCACTTATCATTGCCAAAGCAGGTTTTGAAGTGTTGAAAGAAGCGACGGACCGTTTGTTGGGCTTTGAACCGACAGCAGAGCGCGTGCAAGAGATTATTGATTTTGTGGAATCCAAACAGGGTGTGTTAGGCACTCACGATTTAATGATCCACGATTATGGTCCAGGTCATGAATATGCATCTATCCACGTAGAGGTGGATGCTAAACAAGATGCGATGACCATTCATCATATGATTGACCGAGTGGAACGACAAGCTTTGAAAGAATTACAATTAAAATTGACTATCCATATGGATCCTATCGTAATAAACGAACAAACGGTGGCATTACAGCAACGGTTAATAGCAGTGATTCAAGCCTACGATGAAAGTTTCTCCTTGTACGATATTCGCATCGATGTGGATAATCGAAAGATCGGATTCGATGTACAAGTACCGCATAGTGTGAACTGTACAAAAGAAGAACTTTCACAGAAATTGAGCCAATTAGTAGAAGCGGTGCTACCGACTTATCTAGTAACACCCAATGTAGTGCACGGCTACACAGGCGTGTAACAGAAAGTAGACGAAAAAGGACTGGTACAGATTGTACCAGTCCTTTTTTTACCTACTTTCATAAGCTATATTGTATTGCATATTCTATTGGGCATCCCATACCAAAGAACAAGTAGACCTTTCAAACAGTATGTATGAATTGTTCTATTATACTTTGTCTGCTGGGTAGCCGTGACGTGCATAATCTACAGCAGCTGTAAACAAGATATCTGTAGAAGAGTTTAAGGCTGTTTCAGTGGAGTCTTGGATGACACCGATGATGAATCCAACACCAACGACTTGCATCGCTACGTCATTAGAAATGCCGAACAAGGAACAAGCCAAAGGAATCAATAATAGAGAACCACCCGCTACACCGGATGCACCGCAAGCGGAGATAGTAGCGATAATGCTAAGTAAGATAGCAGTGGCCAAGTCTACGTGGATACCTAATGTAGATACAGCAGCTAATGCCATAACAGTAATCGTGATGGCAGCACCACCCATGTTGATAGTAGCGCCTAGTGGAATGGAGATGGAATACGTATCAGGTGTAATACCTAAGCGTTTTGCTAAGTCCATGTTTACAGGGATGTTTGCCGCAGAGCTACGAGTGAAGAATGCAGTTACCCCAGACTCGCGAAGACAACGGAATACCAATGGGTATGGATTTCGTTTCATGACAATAGCCACGATTAGTGGGTTGATGATTAACGCTACGGCAAACATACATCCTAGTAGAACTAATAACAATTTACCGTAAGTGAGAAGAGCACCTAAACCGTTTTCACCGATGGATTGAGCCACTAAGCCCATGATACCAAGCGGTGCGACTTTAATGATCCATTGCACAGCCAGTGTGATAGCATCAGAGATGGATGCCATTACATCTTTTGTTTCATCAGCTGCATGGCGAAGAGCGAAACCGAATAATAAAGCCCAGCCTAAAATGCCGATGTAGTTACCGCCTAAGATGGCTTTCACAGGGTTTTCTACGATATTAGTCAATAATGTAGAAAGAACGGCTGTAATACCGCTTGGAGGTGCTGTATCCGCTGGAGATGCTGTTAATAATAACGTAGTAGGGAATAAGAAACTGCCCACAACAGCGATAGAGGCGGAAGCGAATGTACCGATTAAATACAGTATGATGATGGAGCGCATGCCTGTTTTTTGACCAGAACGATGACGACTCACTGCTGCGATAACTAAGAAAAATACTAATACTGGTGCCACACCTTTTAGTGCACCTACGAAGATTGTGCCCAATAAAGATAACTTCACAGCATTTTCTGGGGACCATACGGCAATACCGATGCCGATGAGGAGACCTACGCAGATTTGCTGGATGAGGCTAAATTTATTGATGAACTGAAATAATGCCCTCATAGAAAACTCCTTATACTTATAAATACTTAAAATCGAGTACAAATATCTACTCATAAAAGACATAAAGACATTATAAACGGAATACATACTTTTGGCAAGAGAAAAAAATCACAAATTATGGAATATCCCTAGCCATTCGTGTATAATGAGTAGCGGTAGAATATAATTGGAGGTATACCGTGGAATTTAAAACGCATGATGATAAAGAAGCCTATGTGCAAGATGTATTTTCTCATATTGCTAAGCATTATGATATTATGAATACATTGTTGAGTTTCAACCAAGATGCACGGTGGCGTAGATTTGCCATAGAACAATTAGAGTTAACAGACAACATGAGACTTGCAGACATTGCCTGCGGTACATGTATGTTGACGAAAACAGCATTAGAAGTGATTCCGTCTTTACATGTGGAGGGCCTTGATTTTAGTCCTGAAATGTTAGCGGTTGGTCAAAATCGCCTAGAGAAAGAAGGGTATACGGATCGAGTGACCTTAACACAAGGGGATGCCATGGATTTGCCTTATGAAAGTAATTCCTTTGACGGGGCTGTATCTGGCTTTGCGTTGCGCAATGTACCGAGCATTGAGCAAACCATTCGTGAAATGAAACGGGTCGTTAAGCCAGGCGGTAAAGTGGTGACCTTGGAATTGGCAAAACCTACCATGTTTGGATTTAAGCAGGCGTATTATTTGTACTTTGAAAAGATTTTACCTGTATTGGGTAAATTAAGTCACGATCAATCGTCCTATGCGTGGCTCCCAGAGTCACTGCGCCGCTATGTAGGTCAAGAAGGAGTATTGCAGATTTTCAAAGACGTAGGCTTAGAAGATGCTAAGTATTTTGAACTCACTGGAGGTATCGTAGCCGTTCACGTCGGTACTGTACCAGAAACATAAAAAAAGCTGTCATCCACGGCGACGTGGTGACAGCTTTTTTCTTATCTTATTCGTGTCCAAAGCGATTTGGATTTTTTAATGTTTCTTCATAGATATGATTTACAATCTTCCAGTTTACGATGGAGAAGAAGTTAGTAATATACTCTTCACGGTTGGAAGAGTCATACATATACTCCCAAAGATTGATACCCAATAGGGCAGTTTGCATGTCCATAATCGGATTGTTTTGTTCCGTTGTGGAAGTAATGGATAGGGTATTGTCTGGGTTGAGCACAAGCCAAGTCCAACCATTACCAGCATGTGCCCGTGCGGCATCAGTAAATTGCTGTTGGAATGATTCAAAGGACCCAAAAGAACGATCGATGGCATCTTTGACTGGGCTACTGATAGTGCTTGTAGTAGGGCTTGTCAAGGTGTGCAAAAATAAAGTAAGGTTTTTATAGGCGCCCCCATAATTACGAATATCTGGGCGGATTTCCTGCGGTACATGGCTCAAGCCAGCTAGTAGACAGTCGATATGGCCAAAACGAAGGTCAGGATATTCTTCTGATAATCCATTAAGAGTAGTCACCGCTTGGCTGTATACATTAGTATACAACGATGCGAGAGTTTCTCTGCTGATAATTGGCTCTAGGGCTTCGTCAGAATAAGGTAGTGGTTCTAATTCAAAATATTTCATGGACACCTCCATCACAAAGATTTGATAATGATATATATTATCATAGTTATTATAATAGTAATAGATAGGCCGGTAAAAGTCAAGATAGACCATAGCACGTAAAAGAGTTTGAAAAAGACTGAAATAGTATTGAATAAAATCTGTACACTATGTATAATAAATAACATAAATACACAAAAAGTAGAAAGGAGCTTGACATGAACACAAAGACTAAGAAGTGGATGGTAAGTGCTGTTGTATTGGGGGCTCTTGCAGTGGGACAAACTGCATTTGCTGCGCAAGATCCATTGATGCTGCCAGAAGATAAAGCCTTGCTAGCAGTGACAGAGATGCAGATACCAGTCACAGTAGAAACCCCTAACTGGGAAGTGAAACAAATCGTAGATACCTTTGCTCAGTATGGTCAAGACCATCATAAACAATTATTTGCATTACAAACGAATCAAGTTATTTCTGCGGGGCAATTAGATGTAAAAAATGCCTTGTTTTACATGAATGTACGCAAGAACTTTTACATTGAAAGTCATCGTTGGAAAAAAGATAGCTATGGAAGAGTTGTGTTGAACCGATTGTTTGAAGACTATCAATCCTATTTACAGGCGCACACCTTTGTGCAAGGCGATGAAGTGAATGCCTATAAAGAAGGCCTATTAGACATATTGGAACGCCACTCTGAGCGAGTTCATAACAATGAGCTTCGCACGTATATGAATGAGATGGTTATCTTTGGTTTAGAACAAGCGATGAAAGACCATAACCCATCGGTACAAGTCTATCAAGGTCAATAAGAACTCCTTTGATACCAGATGGTTTATAAAAGATGCCTACTGATCCATAGTAGGCATTTTTCTTTTACCTTGAAAGTCCCTAGAGGATTCTCGATGACCATAGATGTTATGGGAGAAAATAGGTAAAACTATTTTGACAAATTATATAAGGCGTGGTTTAATATAAGTATATTATAATTAGTAAAACTTCTTAATGAAATGGAGACATGACATGAGTGAAATGGCAAAACAAGTCCATCCCGTTGACGAAATGTTACCTGTATCTAAGTTGCTTTCCTATGGATTACAACATGTGTTAGCGATGTATGCTGGTGCCGTGGCGGTCCCGATTATCTTGGCGAACGCTTTGGGATTATCTACAGCCGATTTAATTCGACTCATCAATGCCGATTTATTTGCATGTGGTATTGCTACATTGATTCAGACATTAGGTGTGGGGCCTATTGGGGCAAGGATTCCAATGATACAAGGGGTTACCTTCGCGGCGGTTGCGCCCATGATTATTATCGGTGCTGAGCATGGTTTAACAGCGATTTATGGCGCCATTATTGTGGCTGGCTTTTTTACCTTTTTGATCGCTCCTTACTTTAGTCGCTTGATTCGATTATTCCCGCCAGTAGTAACGGGAACGATTGTTACCATCATCGGTATTAGCTTGATGCCAGTAGCGGTTATGTGGATTGCGGGGGTGTCTCCAGCAGCTCCTGATTACGCCAGTCCTATGCGCTTGTGGTTGGCAGGGTTGACTATGCTAATCGTTGTTTTGGTGAATCGGTTTGCCAAAGGATTTATCAGTAATCTATCTGTATTGCTAGGTCTATTGGGAGGTACTTTTATTGCCTACTGTTTAGGTGAAGTTCACTTCAATGAAGTGGCCAATGCAGATTGGTTTGGAGTGGTAACTCCATTGGCGTTTGGTATGCCTACCTTCGACGTTACGTCCATCATTGCCATGCTTGTGGTTATGTCCGTATGTATGGTGGAAACTACGGGTGATGCCATTGCAATCGGTGAAATTGTGGATAAGAAAATCGACAAGAAAACATTGTGTGCTTGTATGCAAGCAGACGGTTTATCCACATGTATTGGTGGTTTTTTAAATAGTTTCCCTTACACAGCTTTTGCGCAAAATGTGGGTTTGATTGCAGTAACCAATGTAAAGAGCCGTTTCGTGGTAGCTACCTCTGGTGTTATTTTGATGGTGCTTGGCTTGTTCCCTAAATTAGCGGCCATTATTGCTGCTATTCCTAGTGCCGTTCTTGGTGGTGCGGGGATTGCCATGTTTGGTATGATCATTGCCAGCGGTATTCGCTCCTTGGGAAAGGTAAATTATGATGACAATCACAACTTAGTCATTGTTGCCATGAGTATTGGTGTAGCTATGATACCAATTGCAGCGCCAGAGTTCTATCATAATTTCTCTGCGGCAGCTAAAATCATCTTTAAAAGTGGTATTACCTTTGGTAGTGTCTTAGCCGTTGTATTGAACTTGATCTTCAATGGAGTTCATGGAGACGAAGAAACAAAATAAAGTATGTTTGTAACAGGCATGGAGGAAATAAGAACGTTATATCTTTCACAGACTCGAAGATATTTTGAGCTGTGAAAGTATAACGTTTTTTATATTGAGGTCGCGTACAGCACCGTATCTATGAAGTTGTATCTTTTTTTATAGATTTACTGGCTAAACGTGATATAATAGACTTCATATAGGTAAATTTAAATATACTAATCTAAGGAGATATAATGAACGCTAAAATTATTGCAATTTCTATAAGCCGAGCAAAAGGGCAAAAGAAAACAAATATTCCAGAAGCAGAATTGCTTGTGAATCATGGTATTGAAGGGGATGCGCATGCAGGCCCGTGGCACCGTCAGTTGAGTTTATTGGGCATTGAAAGTATCGAATTGATGCGCAAAAGTGGTGCCGATGTGAATCCTGGCGATTTTGCAGAGAATATTACAGTAGAAGGATTGACATTATTCCAATTGCCAGTAGGGACTAAACTAGCCTTAGGTACTACGGTGGTAGAAGTGACACAAATTGGCAAGGAATGTCATCAAGGTTGTGAGATTATGCAACAAGTGGGAAGCTGCATCATGCCAACCCAAGGTATTTTTGGGCGTGTCTTAGAAGGCGGCATGATTCGTGTAGGCGACCCGGTGAGAGTGTTAGAGGAACCAGTCGATGCGTGATAGCCAAGGGCGTATTATTGAATATGCTCGTATTTCGTTGACGGAAGCTTGTAATTTTTGCTGCACCTATTGTAGGCCTCATGAAATCACAGAAGCGATGGCGCCGGTATTGCCAGTATCCTTTTGGATGCCATTACTAGAGGCATTGCATCTAGGTGGTGTGAAAGCTTTGCGATTCACTGGTGGGGAGCCCTTGTTGTATCCATATTTGTATGAACTCTTAGAGCGAGTACAGGAACAACAGTGGTTTTCAGATATTTCTATGACCACCAATGGCAGTTTGCTCCATCGATTTGCAAAAGATATCTACGATCGAGGAGTACGGCGCTTAAACATCAGTCTTGATGCGGTGGATGAAGAAGGTTTTGACAAAGCCGTGGGGCGCGAAGGACAACTAGCATCTGTCCTACAAGGGATTGAAACAGCCAAATCTGTAGGCTTTCAAAATATAAAAATTAATACAGTCGTACAGGCTCCTTTCGCAGATGCAGAGGTGAGAACCTTGTTGCACTATGGAAAAGAGTGGGGCGTTGTATGGCGCTTTATTGAATATATGCCATTTCAAGGAAAGCAGAATCATGTGCCTACCTTTGGAGAATGGAAAGAACAAATTGAGCGCATCGTGGGGGCGGAGTTACAGCCGGTTACAGATCGATTAGGATTTGGACCAGCGCAATATTTCAGGCTTCCTGATGGGCAGAAAGTGGGATTTATTTTCCCTTTGTCGAATCAATATTGTGCGTCCTGTAACAGGATTCGATTTACTGCGGATGGAGCGCTTAGATTGTGTTTGTTGCGAGATGAAGATCTAGATTTACAACAGTTCATTGAATCGGGAGCTACACCAATGGATATATTGCAGCGCATCGAAGATGCTTTACAAGGGCGTTATGCCAGTCATGATGGCGAAGAGATTCAAAAAGTAGAACGACCAATGTGGCGCATTGGTGGATAGGAGTAATCATGAAGGTAGAATCATTTGGACATTTACAAGATGGACGAGAAGCACAGTTATATGTGCTAGAGAACGACATGTTACAGGTGCGTATCAGTAATTATGGTGCTACCATCGTGGCCGTTTATGACAAGGTGTTAGAGCGCCATTTAGCATTGGGCTATGACTCCGTAGCAGACTATGCGGTGAAACATGGTCAATTGGGTGCTACCGTAGGCCGGGTGGCAAATCGCATTGCTAACGCCAGCTATTCTTGGAATGGCGCCACCCATACATTGACGCCGAATAATGGACCTAATTTACTCCACAGCGGACAAGGAAATATTGGACATCGCTTGTGGAAGCTTGTACCAGAAGAAAGTACAGAGAATCAGGTATGTATCACACACATGATCACAGCAGAGGAAGATGGATTCCCTGGAGATTTACATGTGAAAGGTATCTTTCAATTGCAAGGAACAGAGTTAACTGTAACATACCTGTATGAAACAACAGAAGATTCCTTTGTAAACTTGACGAACCATGTATATTTCAACCTTCATGGTGAAGGAGATTTGACAGACCACGTAATGCAATTGGGCGCTACCCACTATATGCCTTTTGGGGACCATCAAATTCCATTGACAACTCCTTTGACAGTGGAAGGAACGCCTTTTGATTTTACTCATGGCAGAGATGTACAACAGGCATTGACGGAGTATGAAGCGGAACTGAGTCCGTATAGAGGGTATGACCATGACTTTGTGGTATCACCATTACCTGCTTTACAAGGTGAAACGCAGAGTAGTGTCATGCCATTTGCGGTGGTACAAGGTCGTGATGTACAGTTGACAATGCATACAGATGCACCGCATTTTCAGGTGTACACTGGTAACTGGCTAGATGAAGAAGGTCGTGAACGCCACTATGGATCCCATGCGGGAATCGCTATAGAACCGCAATTTGTACCAGACGATATTCATTCTGTAGGAGCGAGCAAAACAAAGGCGCACACTACCTATGAAAGAAGGATTATCTATACCTTTACCCATATCTAGGAGGTCCTATGAAATCATTTACTTATTACAATCCTACGCGCATTGTGTTTGGCCGAGATTGTGTGAAAGAATCTTTACAAGGCGAGTTGGCAAACTATGGAAAACGAGTGTTGTTAACCTATGGTGGCGGCAGCATCAAAAAGAATGGTATTTACCAAACTGTGATGGACGTACTGCAACAAGCTGGTAAAGAGGTAGTTGAACTGAGTGGCATTATGTCGAACCCTCGCACAACAAAAGTACGAGAAGGGATTGCTCTGTGCAGAGAACACAAAGTTGATTTTATCTTGGCTGTAGGTGGTGGTTCTGTCATCGACTGTACAAAGTTTATTGCTGGGGGTGCTAAATTACCAGAAGAGGTAGATTTCTGGCAAACCTTCTTCTTGGACCATCAAATTGTGACAGAAGCAATTTCTTTTGGAGTCGTTTTGACTATGGCGGCTACGGGCAGTGAAATGAATAATGGTGGTGTGATTACCGATTGGGATACACAAAAGAAATTGAGTGGATATGGTCCAGCTTTGTTTCCACAATTTTCTATGCTAGACCCAACCTATACATACACATTGCCAAGAGAACAAGTGGCCTATGGCATTGTAGACATGTTGTCTCACTTGTTAGAGCAATATATATCGACTCCAGATGATGATAATGTGACAGATTCCCTTATCGAGGGTGTGTTCAAAAACATAGTTCGCAATGGACGCCGATCTATGGAAAATTTAGAAGATTATGAGGCTCGTTCCAACATTATGTGGGGGGCGACCTTGGCGTTGAATCGCTCTTTGGGATTGGGAAAACGACAAGACTGGATGACCCATGCCCTAGAACATGCATTATCTGCTTTTTACGACATTCCTCATGGAGCGGGGTTAGCCATTATGCATCCAGCCTATTTGCGTTGGATCTTGCCGAATGCTACACCACGCCTCATACGATTTGCCAAAGAAGTGTGGGGTATTGAACAAGGCACTATGTCCGATGCGGACTATGCTTTAGCAGGTATTGTAGCATTGGAAACGTACTTTAAGGAGATTGGAGCCCCATCTACTTTGCAAGAGGTAGGCATTCCAAAAGAAGCATTAGGTGAGATTGCAGCTAGCTGTGTGCGATATGCCACGGCCTATAGCGATTTGTCTGTAGCAGATGTACAGACTTTATATGAAAGTGTGTTTGAATAATTAAATGCAACTATGAAGCGGAGTATGTTTAGGCATACTCCGTGATATATATAGGGATTCGGGCGATGAAGATTGACATTTTTATAGAATGTCAGTATAATTATAGCTATTGTTAATAAGAAATTTATGTAACGTATTCATAGGGGAAGCAGTGTCATGTGGCACTGTTTTCGTGTATGAAGGAATAGAAATGGAGAGACTCATATGGCAGAAGTAAAAGAAACATTACTCACAGCCGAAGGCTTAAAGAAACTGGAAGAAGAACTAAATCATTATAAATCTGTACGCCGTATCGAAGTAGCAGAACGTATTAAGATTGCTATTTCTTATGGTGATATTTCTGAAAACTCCGAATATGATGATGCTAAAAATGAACAAGCTTTCATCGAAGGTCATATTATCGAGTTGGAAAATAAAATCAATACCGCTAAAATCATTGAGGAAAATGTAAAAGGCGATACAGTAGCAGTTGGCAGCAAAGTTACGTTGCTAGATGAAGAATTTGACGAAGAACTTGTGTATACTATCGTAGGTTCTTCTGAAGCAGATCCTTTCAATAACCGCATTTCCAACGAATCCCCAGTGGGTGTTGCGATTTTAGGAAAAGCAAAAGGTGACAAAGTAGAAGTGAACACACCAGATGGTATGGTGACTTTTAAAGTATTAGATATTCAATAAGGGTAAAGCAGTATAAGGAGGCCCCTCATGAGCGAAGAAAAACATGTACCAGAGCAATTAGATTTAAACGATCAAATGTTGGTACGCCGCGAAAAGTTGGCGCAATATGAAGAGGATAATATCTATCCATTTGGACAACGGTTTGTTGTTCAACATAAGGCACTCCAAATTAAGGATGAATTCCGTGATTTTGATGGTCAACCAGTAGTATTAGCTGGTCGATTGATGACAATTCGTTCACATGGTAAAACAGCCTTCGCTAATTTACGCGATTTATCTGGCGACATTCAAGTGTACTTCCGTAAAGATGTGATGGGAGAAGAAGATTACAAATATGTAAAAATGCTTGATATGGGCGATATTGTAGGCATTGAGGGCCATGTATTTAAAACACAAAAAGGCGAAATTACAGTTAAAGTTAATAAATTAACCTTATTATCTAAATCTCTTCGTCCATTGCCAGAAAAATGGCATGGATTGAAGGATACTGAACTTCGCTATCGTCAACGCTATGTGGATTTAATCGTAAATCCAGGTGTTCGTGATACATTTGTAAAACGTACAAAAATCGTAGCAAAAATCAGAGAATATTTGAATAGCAAACAATTCATGGAAGTGGAAACTCCTATGATGCATGCTATCCCAGGGGGAGCGGCAGCACGCCCGTTCATTACGCATCACAATGCATTGGACATTGATATTTATATGCGTATTTCTCCTGAATTGTATTTAAAACGTTTGATCGTAGGCGGTTTAGAACGAGTGTATGAAATCAACCGTTCCTTCCGTAATGAAGGTGTATCTATTCGTCATAATCCTGAGTTTACTATGATGGAATCTTACCAAGCCTATGGTAACTTTGAAGATGCTATCGCTTTAACAGAAGGTGTGGTATCTTACTGTGCACAAGAAGTGTTGGGTACTACAAAAATCAATTACCAAGGTATGGACATTGATTTGACACCACCATGGAATCGCATCACTATGCAAGAAGGTATCAAACAATACACAGGTGAAGATTTTGATGCTATTGAAACATTGAGCGAAGCTCGTGCTATTGCAGATCGTTTGAATGTAGAATATACAGAAGCTGATGGTATTGGTAAAATCATGAACTTGTGCTTTGAAGAGCATGTAGAAGAAAACTTGATGCAACCAACTGTAGTGTATGGACATCCAGTAGAGATTTCTCCACTAGCGAAACAAAATCGCGAAAAACCATTGACTACAGAACGTTTTGAAGTGTTCATTTATGGTCGTGAATTGGCGAATGGCTATTCCGAGTTGAATGACCCAATTGATCAAAAACAACGCTTTGAAAATCAATTGAAAGAGCGTGAAGCTGGTGATGATGAAGCACATCGCATGGATGAAGACTTCGTTACAGCATTGGAATACGGTTTGCCACCAACAGCAGGTTTGGGTATCGGTATTGACCGTCTAGTGATGTTCTTAACGGACTCTGCATCGATTCGTGATGTATTGTTATTCCCATTGATGAAACCAGAAGTGGTGAAAGCAGAAGAGGAAGAAACAGTAGAAGAATAAGATATGCATGCGTAGGTCACAGGGGACTGTGAGATGCGCGGAAGGACAGCGACTAAACAGGAATGAGTTTGGTCGCTGTTTTGTTATCCTTTCAGAAGGAAGAGAAGAGAAAACTTGCTAAGTAAATGCCTATTAAGGTAGAAAAGTAGTGGTAAATGTGCTAATATTAAAGGTAGATTAATAAAGTACTTACATGAATGTTAAGAGGTCAGGATTATGTTGGATTTAAAATATGTCCGTGAGAATATCGATGCGGTACAAGAAAACTTAAATCGTCGTCATACAACGGGCGATTTGGATAGCTTTGTGAAATTTTACGACGAACGTCGTGAAGTGATTCAACAAGTAGAACAATTAAAAGCTGTGCGCAATGCAGTAACTGCTGAAATCAGTCAATTAAAACGCAATAAAGAAAATGCAGATGAGAAAATTGCTGAGATGCAATGTGTGGGCGATGAGATCAGCGCTCTAGACAACAAGTTGCGCGAAGTAGAGGCACAATTGTCTGATGTGGCATTGATGTTGCCGAATATGTGCGACGAATCTGTGCCAGTAGGGGCTGATGAAAATGACAACATCGAACAACGCCGTTGGGGTACACCTCGTTCCTTTGACTTTGAAGTAAAAGCGCATTGGGACTTAGGGGAATCCTTGGGTATTTTAGACTTTGAAAGAGCGGCCAAAGAAAGTGGTGCCCGTTTCACAATTTATAAAGGTATTGGGGCTCGTTTAGAGCGTGCATTGATCAACTTTATGTTGGATATGCATGGCAGTGCGGGTTACACAGAGATGATGACACCGTACATCGTCACTCGTGAAACTTTGACAAACACTGGTCAATTGCCAAAATTTGCAGAAGATATGTACAAAGTAGAAGGGGAAAATTATTTCCTCATCCCTACTGCGGAAGTTACATTAACGAATTACCATGCGAACGAAATTTTAACAGCTGCAGAATTGCCTAAATACTATACGGCATTTACAGCATGTTTCCGTGCAGAAGCGGGTTCCGCTGGTCGAGATACACGTGGATTGATTCGACAACATCAATTCAATAAAGTAGAATTGGTTAAATTTGCAAAACCAGAAGAGTCCTTTGCAGAGTTAGAAAGCTTAACAGCACAAGCTGAAAGTATTTTGCAAGCTCTGGAATTGCCACACCGTGTGATTACATTGTGTACAGGTGATATGGGCTTTGGTTCTGCGAAAACATACGATATTGAAGTATGGATGCCAAGTCAAGGCGTGTACCGCGAAATCTCTTCTTGCTCAAACATGACAGATTTCCAAGCTCGTCGTGGTAATATCAAGTTCCGTCGTGAACAAAAAGGTAAACCAGAATTTGTACATACATTAAATGGATCCGGCCTGGCCGTAGGACGTACGGTAGCTGCTATTTTGGAAAATAACCAAGAAGCAGACGGTTCTGTACGCATTCCAACAGCATTACAACCATATATGGGAGGCTTAGCCGTAATTCATCCAGAAGCGTAGAAAGGAGTCTACTATGAAATTCTTCATTGATACAGCTAATTTTGATGATATTAAAGCCGCATACGAAATGGGCTTTATTGCAGGGGTGACAACAAATCCATCCTTAATTGTAAAAGAAAAACGTGATTTGCATGAAGTGATTCAACAAATTGCTGACTTAGTTGATGGTCCTGTAAGTGCAGAAGTCATTGCTACTACAGCACCAGAAATGGTACAAGAAGCACATGAGTTGATCAAATTAGGTGATAATGTAGTCATTAAAGTACCTATGACTGCAGAAGGTTTAAAAGCAGTGTCTATTCTTTCTAAAGAAGGAATTAAAACTAATGTGACATTGATTTTCTCTGCTAACCAAGCCTTATTAGCGGCTCGTGCAGGAGCGACCTACGTAAGTCCTTTTGTAGGCCGTATTGATGACATTTCTATGGATGGCATTCAATTGATTGAAGATATTGCAGAAATTTTTATGATTCATAATATTTCTACGGAAATTATTGCAGCTAGTGTTCGTACACCAATGCACATGACACAATGTGCTAAAGCAGGTGCACATATTGCTACAGTACCTTTCAATGTGTTGCAACAATCGTTAAAACATCCGTTAACAGATGCGGGATTAGCTCGTTTTCTAGCTGATTGGGAAGCAGCCAATAAATAATATAGAACAAGTGGGAGGATCAAAATGGATCGCACATTAGCGTTAGAGTTTGTTCGTGTTACAGAAACAGCGGCTTTGAAAAGTGGTCGTTTATGTGGTCGTGGCGCCAAAGATGCAGCGGATCAATTAGCTGTTGACGGCATGCGCCAAACCTTTGATACAGTGCCAATTTCCGGAACTGTAGTCATCGGAGAAGGTGAAATTGATGAAGCTCCAATGTTATACATTGGTGAACGTGTAGGTGCCGGTGGAGAAGAAGTTGATATTGCAGTAGACCCTATTGAAGGAACAAATTTGATTGCAAAAGGTCAAAATGGGGCCATTGCTGTCTTGGCCATTGCTCCTAAAGGTGGTCTATTACATGCACCTGACATGTACATGGAAAAATTATGTGTAGGACCTCGCGCCAAAGGTGTGATTGATTTAAACGAATCCATGACGGAAAATTTGCGTCGTGTAGCAGATAAAATGGGTCGTGCTATTGATGATTTAACTGTGGTTATGTTGGATCGTGAACGCCATCAAGGTTTGATGGATGAATGCCGCGCTGCGGGTGCTCGTATTCGTTTAATCACAGATGGTGATGTGAACCCAGCTATGGAATGTGGCTTAGAAGGTTCCGGTATTCACATGGTTGTGGGCACTGGTGGAGCTCCTGAAGGGGTTTTAGCAGCGGCTGCCTTAAAATGTACTGGCGGCGATATGCAAGCCCGCCTAAAACCAGCTACTGATGAAGAGATTCGTCGTTGCCATGAAATGGGCATTACAGACTTGAACAAAGTCTTAACCATTGATGATTTAGTAAGCGGAGAGGATGTTATTTTCTCTGCCACAGCTATAACAGAGGGTAATGTATTGTCCTCCATTAAATACTTCCCAGGTGGTGCACGCACACATTCCGTAGTGATGCGCTATAAAACTGGAACTGTACGTTTCGTAGATACCATCCATCGATTGGATAAAAAACTTTCTATGAAAGTAAAATAATCTATCTATCACATGCAAAAGACCGTCCTGAGGGCGGTCTTTTTGTTGCATATACGAACAAGATTTAGTATACTAAGATAGAATGTTTATCACATATAGATAGCCTATCTTGGTGGAAATTTAGCCAAGAGGCATATAGTATAGAAATGTATATGTATAGTCAATCTTTGTGTAGACTACTAGATAAGATTAGGAGGAATTCAGTTGGAAAAGCTTATTATTCAAGGAGGTACGCCTCTAGAAGGTCGTATTCGTGTAAGTAGCGCTAAGAATGCAGTGCTACCGATTATAGCAGCGACTTTGTTAGCGTCCACTCCAAGCACCCTGCTTGAAATTCCAGATTTGGAAGATGTTCACACAATTTGTGATGTTATTGCATCCTTAGGTGTGAAAGTAACAAAAGATGGAGAAAATATTACCTTTGATGCGTCGACGATTTCTGCTACAGAAGCTCCCTATGATTTGGTGCGCCGTATGCGCGCGTCATTCTTGGTGATGGGACCTTTGTTGGCTCGTAAAGGAGAGGCTCGCATTGCTCTTCCTGGGGGCTGTGCAATCGGTAGTCGCCCTATTGATTTGCATTTGAAAGCTTTTGAAGCCTTGGGTGCTACTATCACTATGGGAGATGGCTTTGTAGAAGCTACAGCGCCAGAAGGTTTAAAAGGCAATTTAATTTACTTGGATTTCCCAAGCGTAGGAGCTACTGAAAATGTGATTATGGCAGCTACTTTTGCAGAGGGAAAAACAATCATCGAAAATGCAGCGGAAGAACCAGAAATTGTTGATTTAGCAACATTCTTAAATAGTATGGGTGCCAATATCCGTGGCGCTGGTACAGATGTGATTCGCATTGAAGGTGTGAAAGAATTAAAAGGTGCTGTTCATACGGTGATTCCTGACCGTATTGAAGCAGGTACGTACCTCATTGCAGCAGCTATGGCTGGGGGCAATGTGTATGTGGAAAATGCACTTTCAGAGCATTTAAAACCAGTGGTAGCTAAATTGAAAGAAGCTGGCGTTACAGTGGAAGAAGATATCGATGGCATTCGTGTTATCAGCGATGGACAGTTGAAAGCAACGTCCATTAAAACATTGCCATATCCTGGATTTCCAACAGATATGCAAGCTCAATTTATGGCTATGACTACGATCGCAAAAGGTACAAGTACTGTGATGGAAACTGTCTTTGAAAATCGCTTTATGCATGTAAAAGAGCTACAAAAAATGGGTGCCTCCATCGAAGTAGATGATCGTAAAGCGGTTGTTACTGGCGTAGATGCCTTAGTAGGTGCAGAAGTAGAAGCTACGGATTTACGTTGTGGTGCGGCCTTAGTGTGTGCTGGTTTGGCAGCGACAGGTGTAACTAAAGTAGGTCAATTGACACATATCGATCGTGGCTATGATAATTTAGTGGCAAAATTAAAAGGAATAGGTGCTAACATTGTTCGGGTGGACGAGTAAGCGAAAGAACGATACAACGCAAGAAGAACGAAAACAAAGGCGTGTTCGGCGCAAACCACTGGGTACAACGACGAAACATACATCCTTAAAACGAGATGTGAAGAAAGTATCCTTTCTCGATAAATTAGCTCTTTTGTGGACCACGGATATTGGTATCGATTTAGGTACTACTAATGTGGTCATGTATGTGAAGGGGCGAGGTATTGTCCTCGATGAACCAGGCTGTGTGGCTTGCGATACGAAAACACGTGAGGTCATTGCAGTGGGACGAGAGGCGAAAGCCATTTTAGGACGTACCCCTGATGGAATCGAAGTGATTCAACCTTTGAAGGGGGGAGTCATCGCCGATTATGATACAACTGCGTATATGTTGCGTCATTTTATGCGCCGTGTTATGCCTATCTCTGGATTGATTCGTTCTCGTATCATTGCTTGCGTACCGTCTAGTATTACGCCCGTGGAAAAGCGTGCTGTCCTGGAAGTATTATTACAGGCGGGGGCTAAAAAAATTGTCCTCATGGAAGAACCTTTAGCTGCGGCTATCGGCACAGGCCTTGATAAAGCAGAAGAAGTGGGTGCCATGGTGGTAGACATTGGGGGTGGCACCACGGATATTGCCGTAGTGTGCGATTCTGGCGTGGTTGTCAGCGAAAGCTTGCGTACTGGTAGTGATACCTTTGATGAAGCCCTCATCCAATATATGAAGCGGAAAAAGAAACTTCTCATCGGACCTTTAACAGCTGAAGATTTAAAGATAGAAGTGGGTACGGTAGACCCTCGCTCAAATGAGGAACATGCGATTGTGCGTGGTCGCCATAGTGTAACGGGATTGCCAAGGGCCGTAGAAATTACCTCTAAAGATATGAAGTTCGCCCTAGAACGACCGGTGCAAAGTATCATTGAAGGAATTGTGGGGATTTTGGAGAAAACACCGCCAGAATTATTAGCGCAAATCAATGACCATGGAATCATCCTGACTGGTGGCGGTGCTCTATTACGTGGCTTGGACCGTATGATTACGGAGAGAACGGGACGACCTGCTTATGTGGTGGATCATCCACGTTACTCTGTCATATTGGGAACGGGCAAAGCTTTATCGGAATTGCATCAATTGCGAGATACTTTAGAAGAATTACGATAATCCGTGTAGTTTCATGTTGCTTTCATGTACAGAGTATATTATATAGATGAAACATTGTAAGGCATCATAGAATGATGGATGTAGAGATGTATGAAATATGGTATACTAGATAGAAAGTAACACTGTAGGAGGTGTATATACATGAAACGAAATATAATAGTTAGTTTAGGTGCTGCCGCTATGATGGTCTTCGCTGGAACAGCACAAGCGGCACCGGTGAATCAAGAAACTGTCTTGTCTGGTGAAGTAGTAACAGTATCGACTGTGGGAGCTCCTGTGAAAGAAGGAGACCCTATCCTTACTGTACAAACATTAGGCGGGCCTATGGTGGCGGCGAGAGCCACTGTGAATGGTGTGGTAGAATCTGTTTCTGTAGCACCTGGGGCTACGGTAGAGAGAGGCCAAGTTATTACAGTTATTAATAGTCAATAAGAAGAGGCGATATAGATGAATTTACATCGTTTTTGGCGTCGGTATACTAAGAGTGTGCTGGCGCTCTTATTGTGTGGAGCTACTTTCACAAGTGCTCACGCAATAGAATTTATGAAAGTGGAAGATTTGCATCGAGGCATGGTAGGTCATGCTGACACAGTAGTACAAGGTGACAAAATTGACTCCTTTAAGGTAGAAGTGTTGGGCGTTATGAAACAACGCGGACCGTCTGGTGATTTAATTTTGATTAAAGTGTCGGGCCCTATCATCGACGCATCAGGTGGTATCGTGCACGGCATGAGTGGTAGCCCCGTCTACATCGATGGAAAGTTAGTAGGTGCAGTGGCCTATGGTTGGGGCTTTACCGATGGTACGTTGGGCATGGTGACACCGATCGATCAAATGGTGAAATTATGGGATGCAAAGTACCAAAAGGATTTACCAAATCCATGGAAAGATACACAATTAATTCCTTTGGGCACCCCATTGATGGCGGACGGCTATGATGAAGCATCCTTAGCCTATTTAGGGACTAAGTTTAAAGACTTTGGTTATAAAGGGTATGCTACGGCTAGCGATAGTACTGATGATATTGTAAAACCAATGGTGCCAGGTGGATCCATAGCAGCCTTACTGGTGAAAGGTGATTTGAAGATGGGTGCGGTAGGTACCGTTACCTATGTAGACAAGGATAAGGTTGTAGCCTTTGGTCACCCCTTTGATAAGCGTGGCTCTACGGGATATTTCATGAACAATTCCAGTATCTTTACTGTGGTGAAAAGCATGGATTCTGGATTTAAACTCGGGTCCTTAGGTCGTGAAGTGGGTATTATCACAGAGGACCGTGGAGCAGGTATTGCCGGTACAGTCGGTGTATTTGGAAAAGGGATTCCTGTGCGCATGCAACTTCGTGACTTAGACCGTGGTGTACAGCGCAATGCAGCGGTTACCGTAGTGGAATCTTCGAAAATGACACCTACCTTAGTGGCAACCTCTGTGTACAGTTTGTTGAATAAAACATTGGACCGAGTGGGCGGTGGTACAGCTAAGATATCTATTAAAATTACACCGGTGGATCCTAAGTTACCGACTTTGGAACGTCGAAATATGGTGTATTCTGGCACTGCTGTATCTGAGAAATCTATTGATGAACTCTTTGATATTGTAGAAAGTTTAATGAATAATGCTTTCAAGAATTATGAAATTCGCGATATTGATGTAGATGTGCAAGTGGAAGAAGCAAAACGGACAGCCACTATCATTGATGCTAGCGCCGACCAAGTTATCGTGTCCCCAGGGGATAATATTGTGGTGACTGCAAACTTACAAGCCTACCGTGAAGGGCGCATACAACGAGAAGTTATTTTTAAAGTACCGGATGATCAAGAATTGGGAACCTACACGCTAGAAGTACGTGGCGGCGGAGTGATTCCATTACCGTATTTGTTTGAAAAACAAAAATACAATTTGACGGATGAGATTGTACAACGATTGAAAGTACACAAAAACTTTGAAGACTATTTCAAAGATTTGAGTGAAGACGATCAAAATAATCAAATCGTAGTGGAATTTTTAGATGACGATATCAGCATGGTGGAAGAGTCTGGAGATAAGGTGAAAAAGCAACGTCTAGAAGCAGATGAGGAAGACATTGATGATGACGAACTTCCAAATGGTGGGAAGCATAAAAAAGGTCTGAAAGCATCGGATGACGATGAAAAAGAAAAGGATGATGCCACTCGTGTTGTAGTGGACTATGTTGTCTTAGGTGACGGCCAGTTTACAGTACAAGTGGTAGACAAAAAGGACCGTGACCATTTGCGCAAAAAACGCGTGAAAGAAAAGATGGCAAAATTGAAAGAGAGTGCTTCACAAGAACACGGAGCAAAACGAGATAAGACTGATACGTCCAATAAGCCAAGCAAGAAACACTAACATAGTATATATGTCATTAGCAGGAGATAATTCAAAATGTGATTATCTCCTGTTTTGCTATCTGCGAATAGATTGGGGATTATTGTTAAAATCTCTAGTGGTACTACTGCACATTCTTTCAGTTTTGTGTTATACTGAAGTATGATATACAAAATTGGGAGGGACTATGACTTGGCTAGCATGGATTGGTAAAAGAGTACTCTTTTTTCTTTCACAAATAGGCGAGGCAATGCTGTTATTATGGCACACCATACAACAATTGCCGAAGATACAATGGAAAATGACAATTGAACAAATGGCGCATTTAGGCGTGAACTCTTTGCCCATACTCAGTTTGACCATGTTCTTTGCGGGGGCGGTGATGACATTACAAGTATCGGATGTATTGATTCGATACGGAGCGCAAGGCACAGTGGGTGGCATTATGGCCATCGCCATGGGCCGTGAGCTGGGTCCCGTTTTGGTAGGCGTTGTATTGGCAGGCCGTGTGGGGGCAGCGATTACGGCGGAGTTAGGTACGATGAAAGTGACCGAACAAATTGATGCACTACGAGTGATGGCGGTGAATCCGATTGGCTATTTGGTGGTGCCGAGAGTTGTGGCTTGCATGATTATGGTGCCTATACTAACATTTTACGGCGTCCTCATTGGAACAGGTGGCGGTTATTTGATAGCCACCATGGTAAAAGGATTAGCCGGTATGACCTATGTGGATTCGATTCAAATATTTGCAGTCGTGTCGGACCTTACCTATGGATTGATTAAGTCCTGTGTATTTGGGGCTGTCATTGCTTTAGTAGGCTCCTATAAAGGGATGTATACCAATATGGGGGCAACTGCTGTAGGCTATGCGACCACAAGTTCTGTAGTAACTAGCATTATTTTAGTCTTTATTTTAAATTACTTTTTATCCGTTGTATTGTACTAGGAGGGCCTATGATTGAATTACAAAATGTAGTCCTTGCCTATGAAGATAGAACGATTTTAGACCATGTGGATTTGACCATTCACGACGGAGAAACCTTAGCGATTTTAGGTGGTTCCGGGGCTGGTAAAAGTACATTATTAAAACTTATTATTGGTCTATTACAACCGACCAGTGGAACTATTCTAGTAGACGGCGTCGATATTACAAAGATTAGTGAAGCGGAATTTGACCGATTACGGCAAACGATGGGCATGGTCTTTCAATATTCTGCCCTATTTGACTCCATGAGTGTAGGGGAGAATGTAGCCTTTGGGTTACGCCAGCATACGAACATGTCAGAAGAGGAGATTCACCGAACCGTAGCTAGAAAGTTGCGCATGGTAGGACTTCCTAAAACAGAACATTGCATGCCCAGTGAATTATCGGGGGGAATGAAGAAACGGATTAGCTTGGCCAGAGCCATTGCGTTAGATCCGAATATCATTCTCTATGATGAGCCCACATCGGGCTTAGATCCCATTACATCGGGAACGATTAGTCGATTGATTCGAAGTATGCAATCCCATTTACAATGTAGCTCTGTTGTGGTCACCCATGATATGAACTCCGCATTTTTTGTGGCGGATCGGATTGCCTTATTAGATAAAGGAAAGTTTATTGAAGTATCACCGACGGAGGAATTTAAACATTCTAAGAATCCGAAGGTACAACAGTTTATAGAGGGACGTAAATCAGTGAAAACTGAGGTACAGGAAGAAGGAGATAGGCGATGAAGTGGACCACGGAAGCAAAAGTGGGGCTATTTACCCTGTTGGGGATTGCCTTATTTGCAAGTTGTATTATATTTTTAGGGCGCTTTGATATTTTTGCGGCCCCTACCATGCATGTAACTGGGAACTTTCAGTCTGTAACGGGCTTGAAAGAAGGCAATACAGTGCGATTTTCCGGTGTGAAAGTAGGCAAAGTAGCCTCCATGGTAGTGACTGACAAAGGTGTAACAGTGACCATGGACATTGATAAAGATGTAAAAATTCCCACTGATTCAGCTTTCACCATGGAAAGTGATGGCATATTGGGAGATAAGTTCATCCAAATTACACCAGGTCGCAGCACATTGTATTTAGATGATGGCTCTATGATTACTGGGGATGGTAAAAGCGAGCTAGATAAAACGATGGGCCAAGCCACAAAGCTGATGGAAGCGGCGACTACCACATTGGAGTCTATGAATGGCATTATTGGGGATCAAAAAACGCAAATGGCTTTGAAACATGCCTTGCAATCTACGGAGTTAATCGCTCAAAATACGGCGAGTATTACGGCACAGATGAATACGATGTTAGCTAATAATAGCGAAAATATTTCAGCCTTGACAGCGAACATGGTAGGCATTACTAGAAATATGGAATCTTTGACAAATCAAATGGATGCCAATATGAAGCAATTTAATGCAGATGGTCAAGCGGGCGCAGAGATGCGTCAAATTGTGAATAATTTAAAAACGACCACAGATAGCATTTCGAAAATGGCAGGGGCCATGGAAGGGGTTGTGACAGATCCTAAGAGCGCTGCAGATATCAAGGAGACCTTGCACAATACGGCGCAATTAACGACTAAGTTAAATCGTCTCACCGGAGGAGATGTGAAAGCAGGTTCTGATGGAAAAAAGTCGGATCTTACGACGCAAATAGGCGCTGAGGTTCTATATAATCCAGAGGATAAAAAGGTACGTACCGATGCAGATGTGCGTCTCATGAATAAGGATAGCATTTACACGCTAGGGATTTCTAATGTAGGTAATGGTTCTAATATTGACCTTACCTATGGTAAACAAATCTTCAATGAAGTGTACTTACGAGGTGGTTTATTTGATGGAAAACTAGGGATTGGAACGGATATCGGTATAGGTAAACCACTGTCCTTATCGGGAGCTCTATTCGATATTCGACATGGGTCCTATCGGATTCGTTCGGATATTCAATTGTGGAAAGATACCTATGCGGTAGGTCAATGGACTTGGTATGGTCATGACCACAATCGTGTGAACTATTTTGGGCTAAGAAAGATATTTTAGGAGGACCCATGAATACAAAAATAATGACAGTAGCAGCGATGTTGGCAGCCTATGCATGTACAGTAGGTGCCGCAGCACCGCAGACAGATACAGTGAAATTAGTAGCTTTTCAACAAAAGGCAGCAGCACAAGCAGCAACGATGACGAAGGCCTACCAAAGCCAAGTGCAAACAAAAGGACAATCTGTGACTGTGACCTTGCCACAATCCATTGCATTGGCATTGCAAAATAATAGATCTTTACATCAATCCCAATGGGATTATGAAGCAGCCGCGTCTCAAGTAGGAGCAGTTACTAGTGGTAGAAACCCATCCTTATCCTACGGGTATAGTGCGGCACATGGGGGCACTGAAGTAAATGGTATGAGTCAAAGTGGAAATACTTTTTCTCACAAATTACAAGTAGGCGTAGCTCTGTTTAATCGCGCCTTGGATGCGCAAATCGAAGCAGCTAAATACAGCCGTGATGGTAGTGGTGCTGCCTTAACAGAAGCAGCACAAACAGCAAAATTAACGGCTGCAACGAATTACTTAGCCCTTATTATGTCTCGCAATAAAGTGAGTGTAGCGGAACAAACAGTTCGTGACTATGAAGAACATTTAAAAAATGCCAATTTACAATATGAAGTAGGTATCGTATCTAAGTCTGACGTATTGGCAACGAATACGAGATTGGCCAATGCTAAAACTGTCTTAGTGGAAGCAAAAAATGCAGCTAGTCTTGCTGAGGCGAAGTTCAATAACCATGTAGGATTACCAGTGTCGACACCAGTGGTAACAGCGGATAAAGAATTAACCTATGTACCCTACGCTATTTCATTGGAAGCGGCCCAATCGTATGGTGTAGCACATCGTGGTGCGATTGTACAAGCAGCGATGGCTGTGAAGTCTGCCGAAGAAAATGTGAGCCGTGCGGATGCATCAGATATTCCTACCGTGAATGCAAGCGCTAGCCGTGGAATGAAAGGGTCTCAATGGGCTGGAAACGATAGCAAAGATTGGTCTGTAGGGGCTACCTTGTCTTGGAATCTATGGGACGGTGGACAATCTAAGGCCAATGTAAGTGCAGCCAAGGCAAGCTTAGAAAAAGCGAAAGAAGGCTATGCACAAGCAATTGAAACAGTAGAATTACAAGTGCAAGAGGCATACTTAAATTTAAAAGCAGCAGAACAAAAAATTCAAAGTACTCGTGCAGCTGTAGAAGCTGGACAAGAGGACTTCCGTATTAAAACATTGCGTTACCGATCTGGAGTAGGCACGAATGTGGATGTACTAGATGCAGAAACTGCCTTGGCTACAGCGCGTAACAATTATGTAGATGCTTTATATACTTATAATCTAAATATGGCTACTCTAGAAAAAGCAATGGGGATTCCGGTAGAGGCATCCATTGGTAGTGGAGCAAGTATCGTTACGAAATAATAGTCATCGAATCCATATGAGGTGATGTATGAAAAGGAAGCAGTGGTTCATAGGTGGATGCATCGGAGCCACCCTCTTAGGGGTAGGCTTTGGACTGCAACCACTTAGCGATGCCTATATAGGGCCTTATGTACAAGAAAAACTACATACTGCATTGAATGGAACTGTTTCCTATTCATCGTTTCATATCGACTGGGATGGATCCATTCAAGTGCAGAACATCGCCGTAGATGATGCTCAAGGGAATCGTGTGTTAACCGCTGATAGGATGACAATTTCTATCCAATGGTTACGAGTATTACAATATCCCTTTGGTCATGTATCACCAGATGCATTGATTGGGGCGATTACCATTACAACACCACATCTGAATTTGGTACAGAATACAGAGGGACAATGGAATGTATTAGGACTACTGAAAGAACAAGAGTCGGAGGAACCTAGTCAATTTAGCGGACTCATTCGGATTGATGAGGGCACACTTTCACTAGTAGTACCTCATAAGAGTGCCTTGGTGATGACAAATATAGACGCTACCTTGCGAGGTGATGGTGGACAGTCCTTGGAAGTAGTTCTTGATGGAACACTAGGAGCGGATGCCATACATTCTGTTGTCACTCTAGGCATGGGAGAGAATAGTAATCAATCGTTTTACGTGCAAACAGATCATCTTACCATGGATCCTATTTTGGAACGTCTCGATGTGCCAGATTTGTTAAAAACCACAAAGGGTTCTTTGAAAGATGTAGCCCTTACCATGTCTAAACGAGGTGGATTCTGGTATGGAGAAGGGCAGGTAACACTTGATGATGTGAGTATACCAATTCCGGACTATACAATTACCTCTGGAAAAGGACAAGTACAAATTCATGGAGATGTAGTCTTTTTACAAGATATCCAGGCCGATGTTAAGGGAGAACACTTACGGGTGGATGGTACCCTTCACCATGTATTTGATGAAGATCCAACGATCCAGTTAGGAGTGCACCTGACAGAGTGGAATTTAGCAAGTATACTCGCTAGCGATGTGGGGGGCTATGTTTCGGCAGATGCTATGCTGACGGGGCCTATGTCCAATGTACGAGGCAGTGCTGATGTGCGTGTCCGTGATGTGACCTACAATGGGGTTACCGTGGATCGAGGCAAGGCACATCTCGCCTATGGTGATGGAATGATTCACATATCGGACTTAGACGCAGCTGTGCAAGGTGGTAAGGTAGAAGGAACAGGCGACTACGACCTCGAAAAGGGGACTTACGCAGGAAATCTCACCTTACAAGGTCTGTCTCTGTATGGACTCCCTATGAGCGGTGCGTTACATCTCGGTGGGTCCATTAGTGGCTCTGTGAGCGTGGAAGGCAACAGTGATGGAATTTCACGTATGTCTGGTCAAGTGCAAGGGGACCGTATTCGCTATGAATCCTTTAATGTTGATGCAGTAATGGCAAGTATTGTTTGGGATGGAAGACGTGTAACGATTCCATATCTGAATGGTAACTTAGGTTCCGGGGCAATCACAGGTCATGGATATGTGGAAGATAATCGGTTCTCTGTCGATCTATATGGTACGAAGTTAGAATTACACGACCTGCTCCATGAGTCACAGCCTGCGGTGGAAGGGACTATTTCTTTGCAGTTGCATGGAGAAGGGTCCTTGGATAATCCAACTGGTACAGCTACAGTGGAAGGAACATCCCTAGGCTATGGTGCGACCCAGTTTGAAAGAGGATTCTTACAAGCAGAATTGAAGGACCATGTACTTCATATTATGGACGGCTACTTGGGATATAGGAAAAGTCGATATACATTGGAAGGCCATATAGGTCTAGATGATGTGACGGATATGGATGTGCGAGCAAAAGCTCAAGATGTTCGAATAGAAGATATTATGCCGTCCGTGACTGATATACCAGTGACAGGCTGGTTAAATACAGAACTTCGCCTGCAAGGAACTTGGAAAGATCCAGTTCTTCATGGACACCTCAAAGCATGGGATGGTTCCATCTATGGTAAACTTTACGAATCCATTGAAGGGGAGTATTCCTATGAGGGGGATACATTATTCTTGCCTCGCCTAGAGATGCATACCTATGGAGGCACAATCGTAGCGGATGGGCAAGTGTCGAAAGAACATGTGGATGTGAACTTTAGTGGCGATGATTTACCAGTGGAACCTTTCATTCGTGATACAGGGGTGGATTTGAAAGGTTACATCACGACGAGAGGGCACCTAGGGGGCACGCTAGACTTGCCGATTTTTGAAGGCACTGTGTTGGCGCCTGAAATGCACAGCAAAGACTCAGTCTTGCAAGATGTGATGGGTTCTGTGTATATCACTCCGAATATTGTGAACTTACAAGAACTATCTTTCACAGGCACTGGTAATAGCCGTTATGACATCAAGGGTGGTGTTCAGTTGACGGGTGAGAAACGATTATTTGGTTACGTTCACGTAGAAGACGGGGATGTACATCAACTACTTTCCTTGGGGAATGTACAGATTCCTGACCTTAATGGCAAGTTGCGTGGTACCATCGACCTAGGTGGCACTAGTGATGACCCAAGGATAGAGGTTAAAGGGTCTATCGCGGATGTGGCGGTTCGCAATAAAGTGGTGGGGACTGCCACCATCGATGCTGCCTATGGTGGTAGAACCGTTGATATCCATACCTTTACATTGCCGATTCAACAAGGATTAATTGCGGCAAAAGGGAAAGCTGACCTTGATGGTAGTACAGATATCCAAGTGGTGGCATCCAAAGTGCCAGTAGCTACCCTATTGCCACTTGTGACACAAGATATGCAAGGGTCTGGGGATTGGAATTTTATCATCAATGTGAATGGGCAGACGAAGTCGCCTAAAATTGAGTTTTCCAGCGAAGTAGAACATGCTGTGGTCAATGGGATTGGCCTCGATCAACTCAGCCTATTAGGAACTATGGAAGACCATGTATTGCGTATCCAACAAGGGATGATTAAAAAAGCGGACTCTTCTATAAAACTTCGTGGAAATATGCCAGTATCGGCATTCGTCACATCCGACTATATCACTACAGATACGGCGAAGCAGTTTGATATGTATGTAGATATGAATGAAGCCAATCTGTCGGTATTCCCTCTTATGTTTAGAGAGGTTACCGCTGCGGATGGAGATATCCGTGGTATCGTTCATGTGACGGGAACCGTAGACAATATACTTGCCAATGGTAATGTGGAGTTGAAAGCGGGCACATTGCAAGTGAAATCCTTGCGAAAACCATTTGAAGCTGTAAAGGGACAATTATTATTCCGTGGCAATCATGTAGACATTGTAGGCAGTACGACGATGGGTAAAGGGAATGCTGGTATTTCGGGTAATATTGGTTGGATGGGATCTCGGATTACATCCTATTATGGAGCCTTGCAAATGAAAGGCCTCGACGTGGTTCATCCATTCTATACGGGTCCTCTGGATGGGGAACTATACATAGTGAATAGACAGGAACTACCAACCTTAGTGGGCGCCATTTCCTTGCATGATGTAGTCGGGTCCATTCCATTATCCTTTGAAAGTTCTACCACTTCCATACCATTAGGATTGGATGTGACCGTAGATGCGAAGGAGAATGTACGATTGTACAACCCATTGCTATACGATATGAACTTGCAAGGAAAAGTGAAATTCGAAGGCACTGTGAGTGAACCTAAGGCCAGCGGTCACTTAGATGTGAGAAAAGGCTATGTGAAGTACTTAAAGAATCGCTTTAAAATCACAGAAGGACAGGCTAAGTTTGTAACTGGCAGTATCATTCCAGAACTGGATGTGCGCAGTACAGCCAATGTAAAGAACTATCGAGTGTCCTTACACGCCAATGGACCAGCCACACAAATGAAGTTGAAATTGTCCGCAGAACCGAACTTGTCGGAACGTCAGATTATTTCCCTCTTGACCTTCGGTCGCAATGTGGGAAATAATAGTGGTGTTACTTCGGATGATGCGAATGCGCTCATTACATCGAGCTTGCAGTCCTTGGCATTTGGATATATCGAGGATATTTTACAAGATGCATTGGGCCTCGATATGGTGAATATCACGACAGGTTCCTTGGATGGTAAAGATGATCGAGATATGCAAGAAAAAAATAATTTCAACGTGACCATCGGTAAATATGTGGTGCCAGATTTGATGGTTACTTTAACACGAGGTCTGAAAAATGACCATGTGTCCTATGGCTTTCAGTATGATATCAATCGGAATATTAGTGCTACCGGTTGGTTTAACAATGATAATAAACGCTACTTAGGGGCGCAGTGGCGCTATCGATTCTAAAGGAGGTGAAAAGTATGCTCAATGATTATATTGCCAATGTAGATAAAATTGAACTTTTATCATGGGAAGAAGAACAAGCGCTGTGGAAAGCCTATGAAGAGCAAGACGACATGCAAGCGCGTATGACAATTATTGAGCATTACCAGCCTTTAGTATTGAAAGAAGCCAATGTGTATCAATCTTCTAAAATAGACATGATGGATTGCATTCAAGAGGGGACGATCGGCCTTATCGAGGCGGTGGAGCGCTATGATTCCAAAAAGGGAGTCGCCTTTTCCCTCTATGCAGTACATCGTATTCGAGGACGTATCTTGGACTATCTTCGCAAAGAAGGTAAGGAAGGGATTGTGCTACAAGGGGAAACCGAAGATGGTGAAACTTGGTGGGAGCAATTGCCTGCGGAAGGCCCTTCAACAGAAATCGTTTGTGAAGAGCGCATGTATGGAGATATGGTAACTTCTGCTGTAAAACAGTTACCTTTAGCGGAACAACATGTGATGAAAGAAGTGTATTATAAAGATCACAGCGTGGCGAGTATTGCAGATACAATGGAATGCAGTCATAGTTATATCCATCGATTGCGAAGAAAAGGCTTGGCCCGTTTGAAGTCGATGTTGGAAACGGCCAAAGAAACATGGGATAATAGTTAACATTCCCTTGACATAGATGTGGTTTTTGTTTATTATAATTATATTATTATATTAGCAACAGTGATGCGAAGGACATGACCTTAATCATCTATACTTTCAGAGAAAGATACCTTGGCTGCGAGTATCTAGTCTAGACTTAGGAGTTACCACCTTCAAACTGGTTCAGTGAAGGCTATGCTTGTAATTGAATCCGTGTGGACCCGTTATCGTCCGTAAGAGTGAGTCCTATCAATAGGGACTAACTAGGGTGGAACCGCGAAGATCTTCGTCCCTTGTGTGGGAGAGGGTCTTTTTTTATTGGTAAAAAGTATGCCATACCCGATGGCACATTGTTAGTAAACCTAGGGAGGTAACCTATGAGTGAAGTAAATATCATTTTACCTGATGGAAGTTCTAAATCCTTTGCAGCAGGAACTACATTAGGTGAAGCAGTAAAACAAATTTCAAACAGTTTAGCAAAAAAAGTATTAGCCGCTGATGTAAACGGAGAATTAACAGATCTTCGTGAAGTATTGGTAGAAGGTTCTAAAGTAAGCTTTTTAACATTTGCAGAAGACGGAGGTAAACATGCATTCCGTCATACTGCATCTCATGTGATGGCGCAAGCAGTAAAACGTTTATGGCCGGATGCACAATTGGCGATTGGACCAGCTATCGAAAATGGTTTCTACTATGACATCGATATGGAACATAAATTGGTGCCAGAAGATTTGCCAAAAATCGAAGCGGAAATGAGCCGTATCGTAAAAGAAAACTTGCCTATCGAAAAAGTGTTGATGGAACGCCAAGAAGCATTAGATTTCTTCGCTGCAAAACATGAAAACTACAAAGTGGAGTTGATTAATGACTTACCAGAAGATGCGGTGATTTCTGCGTATAAACAAGGTGACTTCACTGACCTTTGTGCTGGTCCACACTTGGCAAGCACTGGTAAAGTGAAAGCTTTCAAATTACAAAGTATTGCAG
>CAUQLO010000009.1:0-46606 GCA_963518725.1 uncultured Veillonella sp.
TCCATATTGTGATCTGGAGATGCCACGATTTGCACCACCCCAGATCGATCACGCAAATCAATAAAAATCAACCCACCATGGTCACGACGGCGCTCTACCCAACCGCAAAGTACCACTTCTGTTCCCACTTGTTCTGCACCGATTAACCCACAATGGTGAGTACGGTGTAAACCTTTCATAGTTTCCATTCTAATGTCCTTTCACTAATTCAGTTATACGGTTTGTAATCTCAGCTAAGGATACTGTTTCTTGTTCAGACGTATCCATATATTTTAAGATGACTGTACCTTCAGCTAATTCATTATCACCAATTATAATAACATATTTTGCATTAATTTTGTTAGCATACTTCATTTGACTCTTCATAGATTTACCAGAGCCTTCCATTTCAGCTTTCACATAAGCATTGCGCAAGGCATTGGTAATTCTGAAAGCTTCCTTCTGCGCCATCTCGCCCAAGGCTACGACAAAGACGGAATCTTCTCGTTCTTGTTCTGGCAATAAGCCTTGTTTTTCCAAAGCCAATAGCAAGCGCTCCATGCCCATTGCAAAGCCAACTGCCGGTGTATGTGGTCCATCTAATTCTTCTACAAGACCATCATAGCGACCGCCACCTGCGACAGCACTTTGAGACCCCAATGGAGTGTATTGTACTTCAAAGGCAGTTTTCGTGTAATAGTCTAAACCACGAACCAAGCGCGGATTCAAAGTAAATGACTCACCTGCAGCCGTTAAGTATTCTTTCACATGATGGAAATGATCTTGACATTCTTCACATAAATTTTCACTTAACTCAGGTACACCCTCTGCTAATTGTTGACATCTTTCTTCTTTACAATCAAGAATGCGCAATGGATTTTTGTACAAACGGCTTTGGCATAGTTCGCACAATTCTTCTTTTTTCGGTTCAAAGAAAGCGATTAATTTTTCTCTATACGCAGGTCGACATGTTGGGCAACCTACGGAGTTTACTTCCACGTTTAAATCTTTTAGGCCTAAATCGCGCAATAATTGCAATACTAGGGAAATACACTCTGCATCAGCACTTGGTGCTTGTGTACCCAACAATTCTACCCCAAATTGGTGGAATTGACGATACCGACCTGCTTGTGGCTTGTCATGGCGGAACATAGGTCCAATATAGAACCACTTTGTAATGGATTCTTGCCCGTAAATTTTATTTTCTAAATAAGCACGCACCGCAGAAGCAGTTCCCTCAGGGCGCAATGTATAGGATTGATCTTTTTTATCTCCTGTTGGAAAGGAATACATCTCTTTTTGTACGATATCTGTAGTCTCTCCGATACCGCGTAAAAATAAGCCCGTTTCTTCAAACATAGGCGTACGAACTTCTTCAAATCCATAGGTTTTACATAACTTACGAATTGTATTTTCAATATAATACCAATTGCCAAGAACACTAGGCAATAAGTCCTGTGTTCCTCTTGGTTTTTGAATAGCCACTAGCTGTCCCTCCAATGTGTTTCACTTAGTATATTACGTTTCTCTAATAATCGTTCTATGTCTTGTATGTAGGTGTCTACATCTTTCGGCATATATTGCTTTTGTTGCCTGAAATCAGCGCCCCCAATCCACTTGGACACGCTCCCCGGTCCTATGGAAAGGATGGACTGCCGTTCCTCTATCATCTGGATATTATAGATACTTTCACAGCCCTCCAAGGTGTAGCCAATATTCTCCATTTGCCCCACCATGTATTGCTGACGGTACATATAATACGGCGTATATCCCAATTGCAACAAAGCCTCATGGGTTGCATCTAGCATGGTTTGAACCACATCCTCCGCAGGAATCTCATGGGCAAAGCGACTGCTATATAAAGGACTGCCCTTTTTCAATGCCAATGTATGGATTGTCACATTATGAGGTCGCAACTGTTCAATGTATTGTACATTCTCATGCATATCCCCCAAGGTCTGACGAGGCAATCCAGCAATAAAATCCATATTGATGGAACAATCAGTGTGACTTGCCACATAGTCATACATGGTCAGGAACTCCTTCACACTGTGACCGCGACCAATGATGCGCAATAGCTCATCTTGCATAGTCTGTGGGTTCACGCTCATTCGTGTGACACCAGCCTCTAGGATAGACCGAACTTTATGGGGATTCAACGAATCTGGACGACCTGCTTCCACCGTAAACTCACGACCTCTAGGAATCAATTCTCCCAAGGCTTGCACGACATGGTGAAAGTCTTCATCACCTAAGCTAGTCGGCGTGCCACCACCCATGTATAACGATTGTACCTCTAAACCATGACTTTTAACAAGTCTTTTCATGTGTTCTATATCACGATGATAGGTAGTTACAAAATCTTGTACCTGTCCATATTGCTGAATGAGTCCATAGGGAAAGGAACAATAGGTACAATGGGTTTCGCAAAAAGGGATGCCACTATACAAACTAATCTCCTTAGGCGATTCCTGTACCTTCTCCACATAAGGGCGTTCTGTCACTGCCACTTGTTGCAACAGTTTCCATTTGGCCTCGCTAATCCCATGGGTCGTTACCAATTCCTGTCGAACTTGGTCTAAGTCGCCTAAGGCATCCCATAATTTATGGGTCAACTTAGTAGGCCGTACACCTACTAAGGTACCCCATAAGCTAGTGGTAATACCCAGTATCCGTCTAAAGTGAGATAATACTTCACGGCCTATGGTCTTGCGCCCTTCTACTGTATCTTCTCCTGAAAGAGACCAAATATAGATATAATCAGAATATGGTTCTGATGACATCTGTATGTTAGTCTCTAACAATTCATTTTGTATGGTCTTATGACAAAACAACTTGACTATAATGCACGAATCAACATGGTCTAATCTTTCTTCAGCAGCTATCGCCTCAGAAACTTCAATATTCTTTATAGAAGTGCTTCTTTGTATAGATTCCCTATGGCTAGAACACTGTTCACATACGAGAGATGATTCTGTTCCACTATATGATGCATGGATGATAAAGTCCGGTTCCACTTTCGACGAAAACAATCCCACCGCCCCACACTGATGAGCTATGACGGATCCTAATTCCTTAGGTCCGTCATACCAGTATGTGTTATGCATGTTCTTTTTCAGCTTCTAAGGCTTTTGCCGCTTCATGGCAGTCCCCACAGAAACCGTATACTTTCAATTGATGGTCTGTAGTATGGAAGTTTAATTTTTTAGCAATGATGGATTCCAATGTTTCCAACATATCGTCTTCGAACTCTTTTACACAACCGCATTTTACACAGATTAAATGATGGTGAAAGTGAGACAATTCATCGCTGTTCAATTCATAGCGATTGCGACCATCACCGAAATCTAAGCGTTTCACTAAATCCAATTCAGTGAACAAATCCAAGGTACGATAAATTGTCGCCAATCCGATGTCTGGATTGTTCTTTTTCACTAAAATATACACATCTTCTGCGCTTAAATGTTTTTCTTCTGCTTCAATGAAAGTTTGCAAAATAATTTGACGTTGTGTAGTCAATTTGTATTTTTTGTCTTTAATACGTTCTTTTAACTTTTCCATTGTTGCTTGTACTTCTGTTGCTTTATCCATGATGTTCCTCTTTCTGTAATCTATAATATCTATTAAAATACCATAAGCGTTTTGCAATGATTTGTGCAATAGCTGTCAATGGTACGGCTGTCATCATGCCGATTATACCAAAGAAATAGCCGCCCACAAAAATCGCTGTAATAATCACTAATGGTGGTAAATTGATGACGTGGCCCATAATTTTGGGCATAATAATTTGTCCATCTAATACTTGTAATATACCGTACGTAATGGCTACTTTCACCGCCAATGGCCCGCTGATAACCGCCGCCAATATAATGGCTGGTCCGGCACTGATGAAGGGACCAATGATGGGAATCCACTCTGCAATGCCTGCTAGTACCGCTAGCACAAGGGGATACGGCAAGTCAAAGAAGTAGCACACGATGAAGGTGAGACAGAACATATTGCTCGCTAATAGCAATTGTCCGCGCAAGTAACCCCCTAAGGTGCGAAGAATGTCATTCACCACTTCTTCTAAGTGGCCCGATGTTTCCGGGGAGAAAATATTCAACGCCGCACGTTTGATACTGCGTCCATCTTTCAGTAAATAGAAGGTCAAAATAGGCACTAACAATAATTGTAATAGAGTGCTCGCAAAAGACACGATGGCCAATACGCCTCGTTGTGCCAATTCGACACCATAATTGCCAATTTTAATGAGCGTTGTATTGATGACGCCTTCGAATTGATGGGGAATGATACTTTCACCATCAATGCCTTGTAAGCCTTTCACAACGGATACAAATTGATCCAGCACGTAAGGCAAGTTAATTAATAACTTCGTCAATTCCCCAATCACTGGGAGCATGACATAGCGCACTAACAAAACGGACACAAGTCCCACCAAGATAAAGGAAGGAATGATGGCGAGCCACCGTGGACATTCTTTCCAATATCGTTGTGTGAATCGTTGCGTTGTATTCACCAACGGCCATAAGAGCAGTGTCAATATAATGGCAATGAGTAAGGGTACTACTACCGGCAAGGCAATGGCAAGACCTAAGCTGGCTAACACCAATATGATGCAGCGGAGCCAATATTGTATGGATTGTTTTCCCATGCTGTCACCTATCGCACAAATGGATTATATTGCTTTTCCTCACCAATTGTGGTTTGTCCCCCATGTCCTGGATACACCTTTGTATCATCTGGCAATGTATAAAGCTTTTCTTTAATCCCTTTACTTAACTGTTCAAAATTTCCATTCGGGAAGTCTGTTCGACCCACTGAGCCTTGGAACAAGGTGTCCCCTGCCAACAAGGTTCCCTCTGTGTAATAACATACACCACCCGGCGTATGTCCTGGTGTTTCGATCACGGTAAATGTAGTATCTCCGAGGGAAATGGTATCCCCCTCTTTCACATAGCGAATATCGTCCACCTGCGCTGTAATAGGGCGCCCATGAGGAGCGCTGAGATTGACCTCTGCATCCGTTAAGCACGCCGCATCTCCTTCATGGATGTACACCGGTACATGATAGGCATCCACCAATGTTTGCACTGCCCCAATATGATCGCTATGACCGTGGGTTAACAAGATGGCTTGCACCTTGAAATTATGGCTTTCCAAAATGCCTTTTAACTTTTCCCCTTCATCGCCAGGGTCCGTCACCAGGCACGTATTGTCCGCCTCATTATGAGCAATGTAACAATTCGTCCCATAGGCCCCTAGGGGCAAATAATATAATTTCATTATCCACTCCATTAAAATTCTTTACTACTATCCAGCAAAATCGTGACCGGTCCATCATTCACTAGGGCCACTTCCATGTGCGCCTGAAATTGACCTGTGCTCACCGGGATTCCTTGCTCTTTGAAAGCTGCCACTACCTCCAAATACAATTGTTCTGCCAGCTCTGGCGGCGCGGCTTTCATAAAGTTAGGTCGTCGACCCTTGCGCACATCGCCATAGAGAGTAAATTGCGATACTACACAAACCTCTCCATTTACATCTAAGACAGAAAGATTCATTTTATCTTTCTCGTCTTCAAAGATGCGTAAATGGCTAACCTTGTCACAAATGTACTGTACATCAGTTGCTGTATCTGTGTCTGCTACACCTAATAACACCAACAGACCTTGTTGTGTGCTACCGATGACAGACCCTTCCACCGTCACCGATGAAGAACTTACACGTTGTACTACTGCTCTCATGCTTTTCCTCCTCGATGTACGGAATAGACATCTTTTACTCGTCTCAATTTCGTCATCACATAATCTAACTGTGACAAATCTTTTATATCCAACATCAAATGAATAATCACATCTTTTGTGTCATCTGTTTTGGCATTGATATTGGAAATGTTGATTTTCATCTCTGATAAGGCCGCCATGACTTCCATGAGCAATCCACTGCGGTCATAGGCATGTACCGATACGCTTACTTGGAAATGGTCCTGCGTAGCGCCTTCCCATTCCACCTCAATCATGCGGTTCAGATCATCTGGCGTATGTCCAATATTCTTGCAATCTGCCCGGTGTACAGATACGCCACGACCTCTCGTGATATAGCCGATAATGTCGTCACCCGGTACAGGATTACAACAACGAGCCATGCGTACCATGACGCCCGCTTCGCCTTTCACTAGGACACCGCTACTGCTCTTCTTGGATTTCCCTTGATGCACTTTGAGACGATCGATGACAGCCATTGTGTCTTTTCGCTGTTCTTCCTTTGCCACTTCTTGCTTGTGAATATCCACCAATCTAAGCAATACTGTATTGACTGAAAGTCCACCAAAACCAACGGCGGAAAACAATTCCGCTTCACCACCGGCATTTAAGGATTTGCCAATTTTTTCTAAGCGACCATTCTTCGTCAAATCTTTCCAATCATAGCCAAGTCGTTTCGCTTCTTTTTCTAATAGCTCACGACCTTTAATGATATTTTCCTCTTTATTTTCACGCTTAAACCAATTGCGAATCTTCGTCTTACTTTCCGTAGATCCCACAATGTTGAGCCAATCTAAGCGAGGTTTCCCATTTTTAGACGTAACGATTTCTACAATATCGCCATTCTGCAATTCATAGTCCAAAGGAACGATCTTGCCATTTACTTTAGCTCCTACGCATTTATTACCTACGTCCGTATGAACACGGTAGGCAAAATCAAGAGGCACCGTGCCTTTCGGCAATTTCATAACATCCCCTTTAGGCGTGAAGACGAACACTTCCCCTGTAAAGACGTCCAGCTTCAATGCATTAAGCAATTCTTTTGGATCACTGCCATCTTGCCATTCCAAGACTTGACGAATCCAACCTACCTTGGCATCGAAATCGGCTTCTGCTTTTCCCTTATTGCCTTCCTTATAGCGCCAATGGGCAGCCACACCATATTCCGATACACGGTGCATATCCCACGTGCGAATTTGAATTTCCACCGGTTGCCCCATAGTGCCAATAATCGTAGTATGCAAGGATTGGTACATATTGGACTTCGGCATAGCAATATAATCTTTAAATCGATAGGGCAAGGGCTTCCATAAACTATGGACCGTGCCCAATACAGCATAACAATCTGGTATGGTATCCACAATGACGCGCACCGCATATAAATCGTAAATCTGCGATAAATCTCGATTGTCCTTTTTCATCTTTTTATAAATACTGTAAAAGTGCTTTGGCCGGCCTTTTACATCCGCTTGGATATGAGCTTTGGCTAAGGCATCTTTTAAGGTATTCATCGTATCATTGACGATATCTTCTCGGACTTGTCGCTTTTCGCTCATTTGTTGCACCAAGTCATAATATTTTTCTGGTTCTAAATAGCGGAAGGACAAATCTTCTAATTCCCATTTAATATTGAAAATACCCAAACGGTGAGCCAACGGGGCAAAGATTTCCAAGGTTTCTTGAGCAATCCGCTGTTGTTTATCAGGACGCATATGCTTTAAGGTACGCATATTATGTAAGCGGTCGCCTAACTTGATCACCACCACCCGTACATCTTTTGCCATGGCTAAAATCATTTTACGGTAGTTTTCAATTTGCTGTTCTTCTTTCGTCTGATACTGAAATTGATTCAGCTTTGTCACGCCATCTACTAGGAATGCTACTTCTGGGCCAAATTGGTCCTGAATTTCCTCTAAAGTAACCTCTGTGTCTTCCACCACATCATGGAGTAAGGCGGACACTAAGGTAGACCGGTCAATTTGTAATTCGCTCAATATGGTAGCAACTCCTAAAGGGTGTAAAATATAGGGCTCCCCTGAGGCGCGTTTTTGTGGGGCATGGGCTTTATCAGCTAGTGCGAAAGCCTTCTCAATCACAGGCCAATCTTCCTCTGGCAAGTACGATCGCACTCGATCCATAAATTGTCCATACTCCCGTGCTTTATCAAAGGTATCTTCCTGAAGGCGACTGATCGTACTTACCATTAGGATCCCCCCTGACTATATTTCATATATGTCACAGATGTGTGTAAATCTAATTTCTGTTGCACATGAATCCAACGATATAGATGACGCCCATCTTCTATGACTTCTTCTTTCAAAATCCCTAATTCTTTAAATACATCTAAGGCTAGCATCGCCTCTCTCGATGTAATATCTTGCGGTTTCCCCTCTAAGGCCTCTCGTTCCACCACATATTTTGGCGCTGTAGGCGAGCGGAACACACGTTTTACTAATGTGTACATGTCCTGCAAGGCTTTCAAGTGCAAATGCTCCCGTTGCTGTGTGAGTGGTTCTAAATCTTGCACCACTAGTTGCGGTGTCACCACCCCTTGCCATTCATTTTTTTGCAAGGAGAAAGCTACTTTCACAGGGTCATCGGCAAATACCTCTTGCATATAATGCTCCCCCTGCCATGCCACCGCATCTAACGGTCCTTGTTGACCTTGTAAGATGATTTTGCAATGGTTCTTTTGAAAGCCCATAGGATAGAGGTTTTGTACGCGAATCTTAGGTATAGCAAAGACCGGCGTACTATTTCCCATTCCATATGGCTCTAAAGTGGCGATTTGATCGATTAATTCAATCGTAATCTCTTCGCTGGACACGGTACCATCAATGTCGACAATAGGAATATAATCTTCTTCTGTTAACGTATTTCTACAATATTCACTGGCCTTTTCACGAAGAGCGTCAATATCTTCTGCCTGCACGCTAAAGCCTGCCGCTTGCGCATGGCCCCCAAACTGAATTAAAGTATCTTTGGCAAAGGTTAACATCTCGTACATATTGCAGTGGTCGATACTTCGGCAAGAGCCCTTTCCTACGCCATCGTGAACACTGATCACCATGGTCGGTTTATAAAAGGCTTCTACCAAGCGCGATGCAACGATGCCAATGACACCAGGGTGCCATCCTTCGCCGGCCACCACAATACATTGATCTGCCAATGGACCTTGGTCCAATACCGATTGATAGGCTTCTTCAAAAATAGTGCGCTCAATTTGTTGTCGTTCCGCATTGGTTTCTTGCAGCTCTTCTGCAATCTCCATGGCCTCTTGCTGATCTCTCGTAATAAGTAACTCTACCGCTCTAGTGGCATGTGTTACACGTCCCGCCGCATTTAGGCGTGGTGCCAAGGTAAACCCAATGTGCCCAGCAGACAACACTTTGCCCGTTAAACCTGCTACCTCAATTAAGGCTTGAATCCCCAAATTCGGAGACTCCGTCATCTTGCGCAGCCCTTCACGAACAATAATCCGATTTTCTCCCACCAACGGAACTACATCGGCTACCGTTCCCAAGGCAACAATGTCTAAATCTTCTCGATAATCTTCACCAGTGCGCCGTTTCCACAAGGCTTGGCACACTTTGAAAGCCACCCCTACACCAGATAAATTTTTATCTGTATAAGGACACCCTGGCTGTTTATGATTCACTACCGCTGTAGCTCGCGGAATTTGCGGTGGCGATGTGTGGTGATCGGTAATAATCATAGATACACGATCACGTACAGCTTCCACAATATCGTAGGAACTGATACCGCAGTCTACGGAAATAATTAAGTCTACATGTTGGGAAATTAAATACTCTAAGGCTTCTAGATTAAGACCATATCCTTCGCTTTGACGTTCTGGAATATAGTAACTCACATTCGCCCCAATGCGTGAAAAAAATCGGTACATTAAGGATGTAGCCGTAATACCGTCCACATCATAATCCCCGTAAATCACAATAGATCCATTCATCTCCAAGACTCGTTCAATTTCACTAACAGCCTCAGTCATACCCTTTAACATAAAAGGATCTAATAAATCGTCCATTGTGCTATATAAGAATGTTTGGCCTTCTGCTACAGTGGTAATCCCCCGATTCGCCAACAAATGAGAAACAACGGGATGCACTGCTAATCCAGAGGTCAATTCAGATTCTACTTCATCTTGATTTTTGGCAATATTCCAACGTTTGCCTTTTTGTTTTTCTACTTTCATAAGTACCTCTTGGATGGATTTTTCTTTCATTATCATTATCATTATTATACATGAAAGCGCGACTATTTTCAATAAGTATCATTATTAAAAATATATTATTTTCCTTTTATTATCATCACTTATTATGAAAGTAGCATGCATAATAAAAGGTTGTACCGAAATACCCTGACAGCATTTCAGTACAACCTTATATTAAATAATGCCAAATAGTTTCATACTCAAATTACCAAAGAAGAAATGGAAAATATAATTCAACACTGAAATATAGAACCCTACTTTCCACCACGTTACTTGTGGCACATAATGACTGCCAAAGAAGATCGGCGTTACCCCAGAGCTATAATGTGTCAAGGTACAGCCAGGGCTATTCATCAAGCCAAACATCAAAATTGCATAAGGAATTGGTGCTCCCAAGGCAATTAAGATAGACGCAAAGGCAGAAAATAAGGCTGTAATACGAGCGGTGCCACTGGCGAAGAAATACTGCGAGTATACAAAGACTAAGGAAATAATCAAGGCCGCCCACTCCCAAGACATACCGCCCAACATAGTGCTGACAAATTTCGCAAACACAGCTACCACGCCTAGTTTGCCAAGCAATCCAGCCATCCCTACTAAGGTACCCATCCAGATTAAAATATCCCAACCAGTGGTTTCTTTCAAAATGTCATCCCATGTAAGACATTCACTAATGACACAGGCCAATACCGCCATAATCGCAATAACTGTCGCATGTAAGCCAGTAATTGTCGTAGTGGACCACAATAGTATGGCCCCTACGAAAATTGCTGCGACTTTTTTCTCCATCGTCGTAATAGGCCCTAGTTTATCTAGTTCTTCACGAGCCATCGCTGGAGCTTCCGGTGTTTCCTTGATTTCTGGTGGATAAATTTTGTAAATGAACCAAGGCATGATAACCATACTGAGCAGCCCAGGCAAGGCCCCTGCTAAAAACCATTCCCACCATGTCACAGTGTAGCCAAATAATTTTGCCCCTAAAGATGTGATCAACAAGTTACCACTACAAGCGGTCAAGAATACCGTCACTGTACAGGCATTGACTGTGTGAGCCGTAGTCATCAAGTAAGCCCCCATGCGACGAGCTGTTTCTCCCGGTCTCGAATCGAATGCCATAGAAATATTCTGCACGATAGGATAGATAATACCGCCTCCACGAGCCGTATTCGATGGTGTAGCTGGAGAAATAATTAAATCAGTCATAGCTAAGGCATAAGCTAAGCGCAAGGTACTTGTACCAAACCAATGAATTAAGGTATACGCAATACGTCGACCTAATCCTGAATTGATGATTCCTCTAGAAAAGAAGATTGCCGACACGATAAGCCATACATTAGGCTCTGCATAGCCTAATAACGCTTCATTCATCTTAATAGAGCTCGTAGCTACTGCCGCCGCAGATCCCATAAAGGCCATGACCCCTGTCGGGTATGGTCGCAATATAAATCCCACAATAGTAGCCGTAAAGATAGCCAACAAATGCCATCCTTGATCAGAAATCTCTGGCGTATGTGGCAAATACCAAATGATCAGTGCCACAGCTACAACTCCCAATAGTCTTATCAATTTATCCATGTAGTATCATTCCTTTCTCTAGCGATACAAGCCTCGATAGGCAACAAAAAGCCCAGCACCACAAAGGATACTGGGCTCTGTAATCGCCAAATTAACGTTTGGAGAATTGAGATGCTTTACGAGCTTTTTTAAGACCGTATTTTTTACGTTCTTTCATACGTGGGTCACGAGTCAAGAAGCCAGCTTTTTTCAAAGATTGACGAAGTTCGCCATCTACGTCCAATAACGCACGGGAGATACCGTGACGAATTGCACCAGCTTGACCGGAAGGACCGCCACCAGCTACAGTTGCGATAACATCGTATTGTTCAACTGTGTTAGTCAAATTCAAAGGTTGTTTTACGATCAATTCCAAAGTTTGGCGACCGAAATAATCATTAAGTTCACGTTTGTTAACAGTGATTTTACCTGTGCCCGGTACCAGACGAACTCTAGCAACGGAAGATTTTCTACGACCAGTGCCGTAATATTGTGCTACTGCCATTATATGTTCCTCCCTCTAGATTATCGTACGGAAATTTCTAATACTTCTGGTTTTTGAGCTGCATGTGGATGCTCAGGACCAGCGTATACATTTAATTTACGGTATTGTTGTGCACCCAATTTATTTTTTGGAAGCATACCTTTAACTGCCATTTCGATTACGCGCTCAGGATGTTTTTCCAACATCATAGCAAGTGTAGTGAAACGGGATCCTCCTGGATAACCAGAATGACGGAAATATTCTTTTTGTAATAATTTTTTACCTGTTACACGAACTTTTTCTGCGTTCACAACGATAACGTGGTCACCAGTGTCTGCATGTGGTGTAAAAGTTGGTTTATGTTTGCCCCGAAGAACTTTAGCAACTTCGGCAGCAAGACGTCCTAAAGTTTTACCTTCAGCGTCAACAACATACCATTTGCGTTCAATATTGTTCGCATTGGCCATAAATGTAGTTTTCATGCTGCTTTCCTCCTAATAACAAGAATGTATTAACAGAAGCAATTGCCACCTTCCGGGGCTAGTGGAAGTCCGTACAAATTGCTTACCGAAATATTATACTCAAAACACATGGGATATGTCAAGGATTATCGCAAAGATTTCTTCAACAACCAATCGATATCTGTCTTCTCTGAAGTCACAACAAATTGGTGTTCTCCAAATTTTTCAAACCCATAGCGTTTATAAAAATGTTGTGCTTTATAATTTTTCTCCCAAACGCCAAGCCAAGCCCAGTCAAACTCACCAGATTCAGCGATGCGCAAGGCTTTTTCAAACAAGGCTTTGCCTACACCTTGTCCATGATATTCTTTGAGCACATACATGCGTTGTACTTCAAAGGCATTCTCTAGTTCATGCTCTGTTTGTGCCTCGCCCCAGTTTACTTTCAAATACCCTGCCAACACATCATCTACATAGGCTAGATATATTTCGCTCTCCTCATGATCCAACTCACGTTTCAATACATCATGGTTATAGGTCTCATCGAAAAAAGCTTGTAATTCCTCTTCTGTATTGTCATGACTGAAAGTTTCTCTAAAAGTATCTGCACATAATTTAGATAACGCAGGAATATCTGCCTCTTGAGCTCTTACAACGGTGACTACAGAACTAGTTCGCACTTGGGCTTCCCCCAAGATACGCACCTCTGTTTCTAACTGCACTCCATGAACTGCATGAATCCGCTTTTGCACCTCATGAATCACACCTAGCACATCATTCGCAGTAGCGCCACCTCGATTCACCACGAATCCAGCGTGTTTCATAGACACCTCTGCAGGCCCTACGGATAAGCCTTTCAAGCCTGTTTGGTCAATCAAAGTTCCCGCATAATACCCTGGTGGGCGCTTGAAGGTAGACCCTGCACTGGCATGTTCTAATGGTTGCTTAGATTCCCGTTTTTCAGTGAGATCATCCATTCGTCCTTGGATATCAGCCGGGTTACCCTCTTGCAGCTCCATCGTCACCCGTACGATGATTTCATGTTCTTCGTGAAAGCGACTATGGCGATAGGCAAACTGCAACTCTTCGCGACTATAGTGGTGCAAGTCCCCTTGCATATCTACCGCATCTACACCGGTTACGACCTGATCCATTTCACCATCATAGGCACCTGCATTCATAAATACAGCGCCGCCCAAACTACCAGGAATGCCGATAGCAAATTCTAAGCCGCTTAAACTTTCACGTTGGGCATATTCGGACACTTCTTTCAAAGTATACCCAGCACTCATAGTAATAGTTGTACCGTTCCGGTGTTGCTCCTCTTGCAATTCTTTCAAGCAAAGAACGACACCACGCATACCACCATCTTGGATGAGCACATTAGACCCCAACCCTAGTACAAAAGGTTCAATACCATGGTCGCTCAATACATGCATGCAATCTTGCAACTCCTGTATAGAATGAGGTAATACAAGTAAATCGGCGGGACCTCCAATTTGAAAGGTTGTGAAAGGCGCCAACATGGCATTTCTTTGGATACGATCCGATGGAACCACCTGTTGCAATGCTTCCCATACAGAGTTCATATTACTGTGCCTTTTCTAAAATTTTCATACCTTCAGTGATTGGTTCGCTAATGATGCGATAAATATCGTTTGCCACTTGTGTCCAACGTGCATGCGCTGTTAAGTACGCATTCGCACCGGAGTTAGCTTGTACCAATGGCAACAAACCTTCTAGTTTTTTCAACAATTCTTCCGCTTCAGGAGCATCTGCAATTTTTGCATATTCCAATTGCATTTGTAAAGACATAAATTCTTCTACCATGCCTTTGGCAGCTTGGTCGTCTTTAATCGCCTCTTGAGCTGCCATCATTTCTTTGTGTTCTTCGCTTTCGCGCATTACTTTTTGTAATTCATAAGCTACATCGTAATTCATAATTCCTCCTCTATCCTATTCGGATATCATACACTATCTGTTGTTATAGACGCTATACCTCTATCGATACACCTGGTCCAATGGCCTGTAAATCTGGGAAATCCAGTTGGCGCATAGCTTCATAGGCAATGATTGCCACCGCATTCGATAAATTCAAAGACCTCGCTTCATCAATCATCGGAATGCGAATGCATGTGTCTGGATTCGCTGCGATAATTTCTTCTGGCAATCCTTTTGTTTCTTTACCAAACACTAACATATCTCCAATTTCATATTGTACTTCTGCGTGGGTATGAGCTGCCTTTGTGGTGGCATACCAAAACCGACGGTCTTTATATTGCTCATACACTTCATCTAAGGATTTATGTACTTTCACATCTACTAGATGCCAATAATCAAGGCCCGCCCGCTTCAAATACTTATCTTCAATGGAAAATCCCAATGGTTCCACCAAGTGTAGTGTCATATGATTCGCCGCACAAAGGCGCGCAATATTGCCTGTATTACCAGGAATTTCCGGTTCTACTAATACAATTTCCATGAGTCACCTACCACCTTATCGTTTAAAATGTCCACTTTTACCACCTTGTTTTTCCACAAGATACACAGGACCTATGGTCATACTTTTATCGACGGCTTTCACCATATCGTAGACAGTTAACAGCCCCACTTGGACCGCTGTCAAGGCTTCCATTTCCACCCCAGTAGGACCCGTAGTTTTCACTGTGCTACGAATGCACACGGCACGTTGTTCTTCTACTAAGGAACAGTCTACACTCACCTTCGTCAATGCCAATGGATGGCAGAGCGGAATGAGGTTGGACGTTTGCTTCGCCCCCATAATGGCTGCCAATTGTGCCACTGCCAGAACATCACCTTTTTTGACATTCCCGCTAGCCACAATACTGAAAGCTTCCTCGCTGAGTGTTATAAACCCTTCTGCTACGGCTACGCGTTCTGTGTGATCCTTTTGAGACACATCTACCATATGCGCATTACCGCCTTCATCAAAATGTGTTAATTTCATAGATACCTCCATGTGAAGATTATTATACCATAGAGAAGGGCGGGACGTCAGTAATCTATGTTAGAGAAAAGAGTCTACGCAAAAAGGATTGCCACATTAGCATATGCTAGTGACAATCCTTTCAGGTAGAAATATTTCATATTCTCTGCTATCAAGCTCCTTACCCCAATGAAATACTTCCATCGCTTCTTGTATTTTTTATTTGTCCTAGGAACTGTTTATTGTTCATATCCCTTATATTACAGTTCGATCGTTTGCCCTGGGTCTACCACCAGTCCAGCTTATTTATGTTTTGCTTCCAACAATGCTACAAAGGTTGCTGGTTTTTTATCGATAACAGGCCATGTTTTGTAGTGAATTGGGATGGTTGTATTGGCTTTCACCCAAGACGCTGCTGTCACTGCATCTTCCACACCCATCGTAAAGTTATCACCAATTGGCAATAAAGCATAGTCAATTTCACCATAACGGCTGATTAATTTCATGTCGCTGAACAATGCAGTATCCCCAGCAAAGTATACACGTTTGCCAAAGAACTCAATCACTACACCTGCCGCATGTCCACCTGGTACCCCAGAACCATGGAAAGCCGGTGTCAAACGAATGGATCCAAATGGGAAGTTGAACTTTCCACCTAAATGCATCGCATGTGCTCTAGCACCTGCCGACGCCGCTTTACCTGCTACCTCTGCCGTAGAAATAACAAGAGCATCATTTTTCTTCGCAATCAAATCTGTATCACCATAATGATCATCATGACCATGGGACACGAAAATGTATTGGCACTCTATATCCTCTGCCTTTGCCACATCCCAAGTATTACCAGTAAAGAACGGATCACACACCAACGTCACATCACCATTGCTCAAAGCAAACGTAGCATGACCATAATACGTTAACGTTACATTGCTCATAAGAATACCTCCCTCAGAATATCTTAATTCCAACAATATTTGTTACTTAAATTATATCATTCATAGAAAGTTGGTCGCAAGGTATAGGATGTGTATACATAAAAACGACTACCCCTCACATTCACTGTGAGAAGTAGTCGTTTTTAATCTTATATAAACTGACGTAAGCAATCTCTATCCTCTTGTACGGTACTAACCAAATAATTGATATCTTCTAATATATATGTATACTCAGTTCCTTTAGTAGCATTCCACTTACCTGACAGGTTAAAATCTATATGTTTTTCCATATAAACAGAAAGTATATCACTTAACCCCAACACTTCTTGAGCTAATCCTTCATTACCAGCTACGTCAGCATTATCAATATTCATATACCCCCGCGCCAGATACATATCAATTGCATCCAGCCGGCGACCACACCTATCAAGACAAATGTAGCACTTTTGATACTCCTTCCTCCAAGTATATCCTACAAGACCACTACAATTATTAACACATTCGAGAATAGCTAATTTTTCTTCTAAAGTATTAGGTTCTCTAATATCTACATTAATACATACATAGTACCACCATTTGTATATCATTAACTCAATCTTATCATTTTCAGTTCCAACCAAAAATGGAATTTTAATATCCACATGGGTCTCACCATCTTCTTTTATAATTTCAGCTTCATAACCACTGTTTTCTACAGATAACTTAATCGCTTCTACGAGGCTAATATTATAATCAACATCAATAGTTTCAAAATTAATCGGCTTCATGCTATCGTTATTTTCTCCATCATCCATACAGTTCATATTTTCTCTCCTAACTACATATTTCAAAAATAAATGTTCAATTTCACTTGCACTTTAAGAAATAGTTACCTTTATTGTATACTCTGCCCTTCTCATTGACAAGGTGGCATGAGAAACATTTCTACTTAATTTTACTCACCACAATACAAAAGCGACCACCCCTCACATTCACAGTAAGAAGTAGTCGCTTCGCTATGTATTATCCAGTTGTAAAGTGCTACACTAAACGTAGAGCAATTGATGTTGCCCCTAGGGGCGATATGCGTTTGGCTCATCTCTTAGTAGACTTCGGATTTACTTGTTAAATCCCCCTCGAAAGGAGGTGAGTGCCATGACTGTATTTGAAGCTTTAATGATCGCATTAACTTCATGTACCTTAGTGGTACTTTTAATCACATGTATTGTTATGATCATAGCATTGATCAAGTAATATATAAGTTTAAAGGCCTAACGTATATGTAGAGTATTAGCCGTACTCTGCACGTTAGGCCTCATTTTTTAGCCGAGATGAGCTTGACGCTGTTAGACATCAATTGCTCTTCTTATGTATATAGTAAAACATTGTACTGTAAAAGTCAACATCCCTAGACCGCCACCTAGGGATGTTTGCTATATGTTCATTTCACAAAATCTAGTTATAGATTAGTATGTTTAGGAAAAAGCTGCAATATAGTTCTTACGCTTCTGCCCACTCTGTGTGGAATGTGCCTTCTTTGTCTGTGCGTTCATACGTATGAGCACCGAAGAAGTCGCGTTGTCCTTGGATTAGGTTTGCTGGCAATACGCCACGGCGATAAGAATCGAAGTAATCTAAGGATGCACTGAAAGCAGGTGTTGGAATGCCATAGCGTTTCGCTGCAATGATGGCTTCACGCCATTTTGCTTGGTGCGTTTGCAATGCTTCTGCGAAGAATGGATCCAACATCAAGTTGTTCAACTCTGGATTGTTTGTGAATGCTTTTTTAATGTCTTCTAAGAAGGCTGCACGAATGATACATCCACCACGCCATAATAACGCCATATCACCAAAGTTAATATTCCAGTTATATTCTTTTGCTGCTGCTTTAATTAAAGCAAAGCCTTGTGCATAGGAGCAGATTTTAGATGCATATAAGGCAGAATGAATAGCATCTACTAACGCTTCTTTATCGCCTTCAAAGACTTCTGTAGGACCTGCTAGCACTGGTTCTGCCAACACACGTTCAGATTTATAGGCAGACATAGCACGCGCAAATACAGCTTCAGCGATAGTTGGAATTGGCACACCAAGATCTAAACCTTCTTGGCTAGTCCATTTACCAGTCCCTTTTTGACCTGCTTTGTCCAAGATTTTTTCTACTAATGGAGTTCCATCAGTATCTTTTACTTTCATAATTTTAGCGGTGATTTCAATTAAGTAAGAATCTAATAATCCTGTATTCCATTTTGCAAATACATCGCCGATTTCATCATCGCTCATGCGAAGTAATTCTTTCATCATGAAGTAGGCTTCGGAAATCAATTGCATATCGCCGTATTCGATACCATTATGCACCATTTTTACATAATGGCCAGCACCGTCATCACCTACATATGTGCAACAAGGACCGTCTGCTACTTGGGCTGCAATGGAAGTAAAGATTGGCGCCAATTCATTGTAAGACGCTTCGTTACCGCCTGGCATCAAGCTTGGTCCGTTCAAGGCACCTTCTTCACCACCAGATACACCAACGCCTAAGAAACGGAATCCTTTGGATTCTAAATATTTCGTGCGACGGATCGTATCTGGGTAATGGGAGTTACCACCATCGATTAATGTATCGCCTTGGTCTAAATATGGCAAGAAAGCTTCGATCATGTCATCTACAGGTTGACCTGCTTTCACCAAGAACATGATTTTACGAGGTTTTTCTAACATCGCAACAAACTCTTCTGGTGTATGAGCTCCGCCGATTGTTCCTTCGTGGCTATAGTTGGCTACAAAATCGTCTGTTTTTTGTGGTGTACGGTTGTACACAGCAATGCTAAATCCATGACGGGCAATGTTGCGGGCCAAGTTTTGTCCCATAACAGCCAAACCGACTAGACCAAATTGATATAATTTTTCACTCATCGTCATACCTCTTTCTTGATTGACTACTGTGCGCGAGCTTGTTCTTTCAAACGAGCCAACATCACTGATGAACTAAACATAATAATACCTGCGATGACGGTCGCCAAAGCTAGGTTTTCTCCGAAGACGATAAATCCCCAGAAGGAGTTAAAGAATACCCCTACATATTGCATAAATTGTGCTACTACTGCATTGGTTGCCACAAAAGCTCCTGTTAGGAAGAACTGTGCCACTACAGAAATGGCTCCGATAATCCCTAAATACAGTGTTTGTGTTGCGTTAGGCCACACAAAATCTGGTATCATTACGATGCCACCTACTAGCATGGTGGTCACTAAGAAATAAAACATAATTTCATAGGAACTATGTCCACCTTTTAAGCTAATAGTGCGAATCGTTGTATAGGCTGCTGCCGATAAGGCTGCTCCTGCAATGGCAATGAAAGAATACCAATGTAAGCCCGATAAATTCCAAGGCTGAATCATATACACAACGGCCAAGAAAATTAACCCCAGCCATTTAGCAGAACCATTGGGTAATTTTTCTTTCAATACAATGTTGCTGAAAATCAGCACGAATATGCCCGACAGTTGGAATAAAATAGATGCATCTGCCATGGACATATACACGAGGGCCACGAAATTACTTAAATTCCCCAATCCCCCAAAGATACCTCGCAAGGTCAACAACCCTCGATGTTCTGTGGAAAAGGAAATTCCTTTTTGTCGCATCACTATGAGTACGGCAATTGTTCCTATCAATCCTCTGAAAAATGTCACCTCTGCCGCCGGCATACCATCGCCTAAGAGTTTCACGAATAAATTCATGATACTGAAAGCGAAGGATGACAGTAAGGAAAAGAAAAATGCTTGTACCATAGGTCACCTATTGTTTGAAAGTATCCACAAAGGATAGAATTTCTTCTTTCATAGATTCTTTTGGAATCACCTTAGTAAAACGTAATGGTTTATGTTGCAATTCTGCCAATTGTTTTGGGCAACCTACGCCTGTGACAGCAGAAATATTGTCTAAGCTTTCATAAGGAGTTGCCCCCACTTTGATATCCAAAGCTTCGCAAATCGGTGTTGGGAATTTGAAAGGATGTGCCGTGGAGGCAATCACCGTGTGACGATGTCCATCTTCTGGATGAGCTTCCAATTCTTTCATATAAGCACCCATCGCCACCGCAGTGTGCGGATCCATTACATATCCATAGGAGTTGTACACTTGCTCGATGACAGCCTTTGTCATGTCATCATCTACATAAGCGCCGGCAAATTCTTTTTGCACCGCTTGTAGTTCTTCTGGAGTGACAGAGAATTTACCGTCTGCTTTCAGCGTTTTCATGCGCTCAGCTGTCAATTCTGCATTTTCACCACTCACATAATAGATGAACCGTTCAAAATTAGAACTTTCCAAAATATCCATAGACGGAGAGATGGTCGTATAGAACGGACGATTCATATCATAGGTACCAGTGCTGAAGAAATCTGCGAGCACATTGTTTTGGTTCGATGCACAAATCAATTTACCCACGGGAATACCCATGCGTTTTGCATAGTAAGCGGCCAAAATATTACCAAAATTACCTGTTGGTACTACCACGTTGAACGCTTCGTCTTCGTGGATAGCCCCTGTATTTACCAATTCAGCATAGGCTACCACATAGTATACCACTTGTGGTGCTAAGCGACCGATATTAATGGAGTTTGCAGAAGAGAACTTCACCCCTTTGTCTGATACTTCCTTCACCACATCAGCATCCACAAAGAGACGTTTCAAGAATTGCTGCGCATCATCAAAGTTGCCTTCGATGGCTGTTACATTGACGTTCGCACCTTCTTGCTTTTGCATTTGTTCTTGTTGCATTGGGCTAACACCGTCTGTAGGGAAGAACACTTGAATGTGCGTTCCCGGTACATCTTTGAACCCTTCTAAGGCTGCTTTTCCAGTGTCACCAGAGGTAGCCGTCAAGATCAACACGTCTTTGGTTTCTTTCTCAGCTTGTTTTGCTGCTACTAGCAAATAGGGAAACAAGGATAATGCCATATCTTTAAAGGCTTGCGTGCGACCATGGAACAATTCCAACACGGACACTCGTTCCAACAAGGAATGCATAGGTGCCATATCTGGCGTATCAAAGTTCACCGTATTGTAAGCACTGCGAATCATCGTTTCTAATTCTGCTTCTGTGAAAGTTGTAAATAACTTACTCAACACAACCAGTGCAATTTCTTCATAGCTTTTGTCCGCCACATCGCGGTAGGACAAACATTGTTCCGGAAACGTAGCCGGCACATATAAACCGCCATCACTTGCCAATCCATTGAGCAACGCAAAGGTTTCGCTCACTGTTTCATGACTGCGCGTACTTGTATACTTCATTCTTTCATCCTTTATGTTTCACAATATATTGTATTATCTTCATTCATTATAAATTAATGCTATCTATTTAGCAAGAAAAGGACAGGCGAATCTATCTCCTCTCCTATAACTTTCACCATAAAAAAGAAGATCAATCATGATATTTTGTAATAAATGTCACATATACTACCAGTAAATTACAAAATAGTCATACCCTTTCATCTTGTTCTTGACAGAAAAAAAACAAAAGGGTACAATACACACATAAAGTCAAATATTCGGGAATAGGTGCGAAAGCATAATAGAGAAGCCAGTTAAAGTCTGGCACGGTCCCGCCACTGTAAAGCAGAGCAATTCCAAATTATGTCACTGGGAAACTGGGAAGGCTGGAGGCGCGTTGAAGCTGAGTCAGGAGAACTGCCTATTCATCATTCACCACTTGACCTACGAGAGATAGGGAGGAGAATCAAAGGCCTTTTTCTGATACTCCAAAACACAAGAAAAAGGATTTTTTATTACACCAATATGCGTAGATGGACTACATCACATATTGATGATCGCCTTATCTGGTCAAGTACAATTACCTTATGGTATTAGCACTCAAAGTGTTGATATAGTTGTCATGATTTTGTATGGGCGTACATCATCATCCTAAAAAGAACCTGCTGGCGGGCAGGTTCTTTTTTATGTCAATATTAAATAGGGAGACCACTCACACAAGAGTAATCTCCCATTTTTTATCATATTCTATTTTCCCTACTATCGTCATCGCCCTTGACATGGTACAATACAATTGCAGAGGGGATTCCGGCCCCTTGCTCTATACCCTCAAAGGCAGTATGCGTGTCCAGCGCTAGCTTTAGAGGGTTTTTTATTTGTCCATATACATGGCTTTGAAATCTTCATAGTCTTCCACCATATAGTCCGGCATCATGGATAAGGCTTTTTCTTGGATCCTCTCTGGGATACCATAATAGGCCCCTGCCACAGCCCCCACAATAGCACCTAGCGTATCACAGTCACCACCGATGTACATCACATTGCGGATAGCCGATTCATAATCTTCACTTTCAAAGAAACATTGCATTCCTTCTGGCACTGTTTTTTGACAGCTTGGCTCAAACTTATATGTCTTGTGTAGTTCTTCCACGCTGTACTCCCCAGGATAATAGGATCGTACCATTTCTTGGATGTCTTCTTTCGTCGCCCCATGAAGTGCTTTGAACACGGCTAGCGCCGTCACTTCTCCACCTTTTAATCCTTCTGGATCATTGTGGGTGGTACCTGTTACAATTTGGCTCAATAATTTGACTTCCATTTCACTATTCGCTACGTAGGCTACAGGACTAATACGCATAGCTGCTCCATTGCCCCAACTACCATATGGCTCTTCTAGATTATAGATAGCCCAATTAAAGAACTTACTGCCAAAACCGCCTAATGGCAACGGATTGCAAAGAAAATATTCTTTCATACGATATACAGTAGCTCGCTGTAAGTGTGTCCCCCTTCCTTTTACATCAATCAACGCTCGTGCAATAGCACATGTTAAAATTGAATCATCTGTAGGCTCACAAGCCTCTGACAAAAACTCGAAGTCTCTGCTTTTGATATTCTTGAACTCATAGATTGAGCCCGCCATATCTCCAATGATTGCTCCTAACATAGAACTCCTTTCCGGTGTTTCCACCAAACTCATTGCAGTAATCACATAGAGGTATGCAAAAATTATATACCTCTCTATTTTTCCCGCAATATACCTCGTTACATCTATTGATATAACTGAATTGTTACTATTATACACCATGTCTTTTTAAGAGACAATACCCCCTCACTTCTATAGACAAGCAACATATATAGTGATAAAATAATATATTACTGTCTATTATATCATATAGGTAAGTTAGTTTTGGGAGGTAGTATGTCTTTAGTTTCTATGATTAAACATTTCCTACTTGTAGCTGCCCCCGTCATTGCTACACAATTTTCTATCATTGTTGGTAGTTTTATAGCGGTCACATTAACGGGGCAATACAGTACTATAGATTTAGCAGCTATTGGTGTGGGGTACAACTTGTGGGTCGCCGCTTTTTTTGGTCTGTCAGGAATTCTCCTTGGTGTGACCCCTATTATTTCTCATGCCTTAGGGGCTAAAAAAACTGAGTCGGTAGCTGCCACTATGTGGCAAAATATCTATTTAGGGCTTGCATTTGCAACAGTTCTTATACTTGCCACCCTACTTGGTTTATCCCCTTTGTTAGATCTATTGGGATTAGAACCAGCGGCCAAATCTGTTTGTATCCAGTATATGAACGCCATGTGCGTCGCCTTTCCAGCTATGATGATTATGTCTGGATTCCGGTATATCGTCGATGCTCACGGAAATACTCGCTACTCTTTATACATCATTGGCAGTAGTGTGTTATTTCAGTCTATTTTCAATGTACTATTCATACAAGGTTATGGCCCTATCCCCGCTCTTGGAGGCTTTGGTGCCGGTATTTCAACGGCCATCGCCTATTGGTACATGATGCTGTGTTTCCTTGGGTTAATTACATTTCACAAGAACTTTAAGCACTATCGGTTTTGGTCATCTTTCACTGGACCTAGCTGGATATTAATCAGAGACCAATTAGCCTTAGGTATCCCTATCGGTTTATCTATCTTTGCTGAAATTAGCATTTTCAGTGCTGCCGGTATTGCCATGACAAAATTCGGTACAGAAATTATAGCCGCCCATCAAGCTGCCTCTAGTTTCCTTGGTCTAACATTTTCCTTTCCACTTAGTTTAAGTATGGCAGCTACCATCGTTATCGCCTATGAATTGGGGGCTAAACGATATCAAAATGCCATTACCTACACATGGATTACTCGTGGTGTAGCAGCTTTCATAGCACTTTGCATTGGAACCTATTCTTTCACTCATATCGACTTCTTAGCCAGCCTATATACCAAGGAAGATCATATGATTCCACTTATTGAAAGTTTCATTTCTTACGCCGTATTTTTCACCATCATCGATGCTGTAGGCACACCTTTACAAGGGGTTCTCCGAGCCTATCGTGATGTAACTAGTGTGTCTATTATTACTATAGGTACTTATTGGGGTGTTACCGTTCCCGTTGCGTATCTATGTTATCTATTCACAGATTTTGGCCCCTATTCCGTATGGATCGGGTTGTTGTCAAGTACCTCTACGGCAGCGTTATGTTATATGTATCGCTTGAGGAGAGTGCAGCGCAAACTATTAGCAGAATAACCCTGCCATATTAACTATATCACACCCTCAAGAGACTGTTACAAACTGTACTTTGCTACCTGTTTGTGACAGTCTTTTTTGCATACTTACGATAGCTCTGTTTCGTAATCTTGTAGCAATCTTGTTCGTATGGATTAGTATACCACACGATATTTTCACTACATGACATTCTATAGTTTAATTGTATTATTGACGTATACATTAAAATACTTTTATTTTGACATATACGCTAAAATACTATAGAATATAGAAATGCAATTTAAGCTATATATAAATGTATCATTATTGATGTATAACAGAAGGAGCTATCATGGCTACTATCAATCCAAATTACGAAAACCTACAAGGTTCTTATTTATTTGCTACTATCGCTCGCAAGGTGGAAGCTTTCAAAGAAAGCCATCCTGAGGCAGACATCATTCGCCTCGGCATTGGTGACGTCACACGTCCTCTTGTGCCTGCTGTTCTGGAAGCTATGCACGCAGCGGTGGACGAAATGGGGGTTGCAGAGACATTCCGTGGCTACGGTCCTGAACAAGGCTACGATTTCTTGCGCAATGCCATCGCTGAAGGAGATTATGCACCATTAGGCATCACAATCCAAGCGGATGAAATCTTCGTGTCCGATGGCGCCAAATCTGATGTTGGTAACATCCAAGAGATTTTCTCTGAAGATAATATCATTGCTATCACCGACCCTGTATACCCTGTATACCTAGACTCCAATGTCATGGGCGGTCGCACCGGTAAAGCTGTAGACGGCATCTATGAAAGAGTCGTATACTTACCAACGAACGCTGAGAACAACTTCTCCCCAGAGTTTCCAAAGGAACGAGTAGATATTGTCTACCTTTGTTGCCCTAATAACCCGACAGGCACCGTATTAAGTCGTGCTCGCTTAGCAGAATGGGTACAATGGTGTAAAGACAATGAAGCGATCTTGATGTTTGACTCCGCTTACGAAGCTTTCATCACCTCCACAGATACAGTGCGTTCTATCTATGAAATCGAAGGCGCTCGTGAAGTGGCTATCGAATTCCGTTCCTTCTCTAAAACGGCTGGTTTCACTGGTACTCGTTGTGCCTACACAGTGGTACCTCACGAAGTCACTGCAAAGAACGCAGAAGGCAAGCGTGTTCCATTAAATCCTATGTGGAATCGTCGCCAGACGACAAAATTCAACGGCGTACCATACATCATCCAACGTGGTGCCGCTGCTGTATACACACCAGAAGGCCGTGCTCAAATCAAAGAAGATGTGGCGTACTACTTAGAAAATGCTCGCATTATCCGAAAAGGATTAGAAGCTATCGGTTTGACTGTATTTGGTGGCGTTGATGCGCCGTACATTTGGTTACAAGCACCAACAGGTATGACTAGTTGGGATTTATTCGACACATTACTAGAACAAGTCCACATCGTCAGCACTCCTGGTTCTGGCTTCGGTCCTGAAGGAGAAGGCTATCTACGTCTCACTGCATTCGGCAGCCGTGAAAACACCATTCGCGCAGTAGAACGCATTAAAACATTACAATTTTAATATTCCTCTTTCCTCGATGGGAATTTTTCGCTATAATGGTACATGCGAAAAATAGCGGACATAATTCTCCCTATTTTATTTCATCATATACTGTAATCTTACATTACAGTTCGTATAGCATTTAATATTAATGAAAGTATCAACTTTCACGAAAGGAAGTAACAATGAGCAACATTCGTATTGGTATCGTTGGATACGGCAATCTTGGTCGCGGTGTAGAAGCGGCTGTAGCATTACAACCAGATATGGAATTAGTAGGCGTATTCTCTCGCCGTTCTGGTTTACAAACTGTTAGTGGCGTGCCTAGCTACACAATGGAAGAAGTAGAATCTTTCAAAGGTAAAATTGACGTGATGGTATTATGCGGCGGTAGCGCTACAGACCTAATCGACCAAACACCTGCTTTGGCTGCGCATTTCAATGTGATCGACAGTTTTGATACACATGCTCGCATCCCTGAGCATTTCGAAAACGTGCGCAAAGTGGCACAAGAAGCTGGCACGGCAGCATTAATCTCTTGCGGTTGGGACCCTGGCATGTTCTCCTTACAACGTGTGTATGCTGAAAGCATCTTACCACAAGGCGATTCCTACACATTCTGGGGCCGTGGCGTATCCCAAGGTCATTCCGATGCAATTCGTCGCATTAAAGGCGTAGCAGATGCTCGTCAATACACAGTGCCTAAACAAGAAATCATCTCCGCCATCCGCAATGGTGAAACACCTGAAGTGACAGCTACTTCTTCTCACCTTCGTGAATGCTATGTGGTATTGGAAGAAGGCGCTGATGCAGCTCGTATCGAAAACCAAATCAAAACAATGCCTAACTACTTCGTTGGTTATGAAACAACAGTTACATTCATTTCCCAAGAAGAATTAGATGCGAACCACAAAGGTATCCCACATGGTGGCCTTGTGATCCGCAGTGGCGAAACAACAACTGGTACAAAACATATTTATGAATTCGGCTTACAATTAGATTCTAACCCTGAGTTCACTGGCGCTGTATTAGTAGCCTTTGCTCGTGGCGTACACCGCTTAGCAGCACATGGCGGCCGTGGTGCTTTCACAGTATTCGACATCGCACCAGCTTGGTTATCTCCAAAATCTGATGAAGAATTACGTGCCCATTATCTATAAGATATACGTTAGTAGCATCTTATTTCATAAGATAGTCAGAACTGTAATAACATATCTAAAATAAAGTAGAGGAAAGTTGGTCAAAAAACATCAACTTTCCTCTATTATTACATTTTGTATAAATCTATTGGCAGTTAGTATGCAATTATGGTATACTATGACTGTAAAAAAGAGAGCCCACAACGTGTACTAGGCGTTAGGCTCATCTCGAAACGTATCAAAAATCGAAATGCCTAACGTGTTAAGGTACGCGAAACCTTATATCGTTAGGCATTTTACTTACTTATTGCGGTAAGTTAAAATTGCTACAACTAACATTCCAAACTGTATCAATAAAGATGCGATTTCAAATGGTGTCATAGTATCACCTCCTCCCAGAGTAGGAAGAGATGAGCCCAACTCACGCTGGAAGCTCTCTTATTTATAGTATATCACAAATTATACAAATCGTTTATATTATTTTAATAATTAATCACAAGAACCAAAGGAGTTATCCATGAGCACAAATTTAGAAGTAGGCATTGTAGGCCTTCCAAATGTGGGAAAAAGTACATTGTTTAACGCCATCACTAAGGCTGGCGCAGAAGCGGCAAACTACCCGTTCTGTACCATCGAACCAAATGTAGGAGTGGTAGACGTACCAGACGCTCGTTTAGCTGTGTTGGCTGAGATGTTCGGTTCTAAACGCATCTTACCTGCTGCTATGCGCTTTGTAGATATCGCAGGTCTTGTGGCTGGTGCATCCAAAGGGGAAGGTTTGGGCAATAAATTCTTGAGCCATATCCGCCAAGTTGATGCTATCGCACAAGTCATCCGTTGTTTCGACGATCCTAACATCACACATGTAGCAGGTTCCGTGGATCCTGTTCGCGATATTGAAATCATCAACACTGAGCTTTGTTTAGCTGACCTTGAAAGCGTAGATAAACGCTTACAACGTATTGCTAAGTTAGCAAAATCCGGTGACAAAGATGCTCGCATTGAAGCACCTATTTTAGAAAAAGTATCTGCTGCGTTAGGCGATGCTATTCCTGTTCGTGCCCAAGGTTTAACAGAAGATGAACTAGAGATTTTAAAAGATTTAACCTTATTGACGGCAAAAAAATCGTTATACGTAGCCAATGTGGGAGAAGATGAAGTATCCGACTACTCTGGCAACGAATTTGTCAAACAAGTAGAAGAATATGCAGCGAAAGAAGGCTCTGGCGTAGTCGTAGTATCTGCTCGTATCGAATCTGAAATCGCTGAATTATCCGACGAAGAAGCAACTGCTTTCCTAGCTGACCTTGGCTTAGAAGAAAGTGGCTTAACGAAATTAATCAAAGCTAGTTATTCCTTATTAGGTTTAATTAACTACTTCACAGCTGGTGAAATGGAAGCTCGTGCTTGGACTATCGTAGAAGGCACGAAAGCACCTCAAGCAGCTGGTAAAATCCACTCCGACATCGAAAAAGGCTTTATTCGTGCAGAAATCGTATCCTTTGACGATTTAGAAGCTTGCGGTAGCCAAAATGCGGCAAAAGAAAAAGGTCTTGTTCGCCTAGAAGGCAAAGACTATATCATGAAAGACGGCGATGTAACACATTTCCGCTTCAACGTATAATACTATAAAACATATACAAGACACTATCCACAGAAAAAGCTAGGCACACTCCTTTGAGTGCACCTAGCTTTTTCAATGTCCTTATATCGACAACATGTCCAAGAACTTTTGTCCACATCATGAACGCTTATATTCTATCGGCTCTTTCCCCTTTTCATAATCATACATATGAGAAGGGGTTATTTTTTCTACTTCAAAGATACGCAACACTTCTTCTATATATTCTTCTTGCACACCAATAGAGAGTCCACAAGCGCTAGATAGCTCTGGTGGAACTGGCATTAACTGATGAGGTACTTTATATTGCCCTAACATTTTATCTGCTTTATCTGCAAAATAGTAAGAACTAAATAGAACGAGTACTTTTTGTGGTACCTCATCTGTAGCTATGTCAGGTTTCTTACTATCTACTGCAAAAACGTTCATGTGCGTCTACCTCATTCAATCTTTCCAGTTCTATCTGCCAATGTTACCACGCATCTAATTACAATGTAACAAATGGCTCTTGCATCATGCTTTCCGTAATAGCGTACAAGTTTGTAATGGTCCCTACTTGTACTTTCTCTTTCACCCCATAAAAGTCTAAGCAAATGCCACAACCGCCAATACTCACACCCGCTGCTTCTAAAGTTTTGAAGTTCTCGATGTGCTCAGACCCTTCTACAAGCATATTCACGGCACTATTGATGCAATATATGGCCTTCGGTTTCACATCCGTTTGTGTCAACACATAGAGGAAAGTTTTCATCAAGTTCCGACCTAGGTCTTCACTGCCTTCGCCTAAATAGTCTTTTGTGAACAACAGCACTTTGCCACCCATAGCAGGGATTGGCACTGCAGGTGCTACAGCGCCCAGTAATTCAGGTGGCACTATATCTTGGCTGATGGGTGCGCCCATGGCTGCTTTTTCGGCTTTCGTTTTTTCATAGGCTGCAATACTGCGTTCTAAACTACCCGTACCATTCGTCATGTAAAATGGCGCTTCTCCACCAGCAATCGTTGTATTTGTCACTACTTTTCCTAGAGGTGCCGCAAACTCGTTTTCAAAAATATCTTCCAAATCTAGGTCCTCTAAATCATTCGACGTTTGAATATTTACAGCACTCACTGCAGCCATTTCCTCTTTCACCGCAGCGGGCGGAATCAAGACTACAATATAGTTGCCTTCTTGCTCCAACACATGGTTTTCATAGCCTCGGTATTCCCCTAATTTAACCACATTGTCACGGCTCACATCATTGTCTACGATGACTTTCACATACACATTCGCATCCGAATCCATCACTTTTTTTGCTTCAATCACTGGTTCTGGGCATGCCTTGCCTCGCATATCTAATGTAATTTCTTTATCTAACATACACTTGTTTCCTTCCTTGTTGTATGACACGGCCAATCTGCGCCGCTTGTAATCCTGCATTTTGTAACTGTGAAAGTAACTGCTCACCGTCACTTTCAGTACAAGTAAATAATAACCCACCCGATGTTTGTGGATCAAAACAAATATCGCTCCACACCGGATCTAAGGAGTCATAAAATTCTACTTGATCACAGAGAGCCTTGCGGTTCCCATAGGTAGCCGCTGGTACTAATCCCATCTTCGCTGCCTCAAGGACCTCTGTAAATAGGGGTATCTTTTGTGTATCAATGGCCATAGACACATGGCTGGCTTTCGCCATTTCACATACATGACCAACCAAACTGAACCCCGTAATATCTGTACAGCTGTGAATGGAAAACTGTACCGCCACATCGCGCGCTGTGCGATTACTCCTACTCATGCTCTCGATTGCTTCCCGCACCCCTTTAGGGAATACACCGCCTTTGGCTGCTGTATTCATAATGCCTGTACCAATCGCTTTTGAAAGTATCACCACATCACCTACTCGCGCCTCACCATTTGTCCAAATCTGCTGAGGATCTACAAGCCCTGTGACAGCCATGCCGAAGATGGGCACTTCGTTTTCAATACTATGACCACCAAGAAGGGCCACCCCTGTTTCCAGCAGGACTTCATTAGCCCCGTCTAGGACTTCACGAAGAGCGCCTTCTTTCACGAGCGATACTGGAAAGCCCACAATATTGAGGGTAGAAATTGGCGTCCCCCCCATAGCATAGACATCGCTCAAGCTATTGCAGGCAGCGATGCGCCCAAACAGATGTGGATCTGCTACGGGTGGAGTGAAAAAATCCACCGTCTGTACAAGGGCTTGTCTGTCATTGATTTGATACACCCCCGCATCTTCCATGCCAGACGCATCGGTGAGCACCGCTGGATGAGTTGGCATCTGTATCTGTTGCAACACATCGGCTAATATATGAGGACCAATCTTGCAAGCACAGCCACCTTTGGTGGCATACTTTGTTAAATCAACCATCCCTATCTTCTCCTACCATAATATCCATTAAAATAGACCGAGTCCTGTCTTCGTCATTCTTCTGTAGTTTCTTTTCTAGATACGATCTTTTTCACACTCTTTTCAAATTTAGGTCGTGGTATCATCACCTGATGTCCACAGCCTTCGCAGATTGTCACAAAGTCGACTCCCGTTCGTTTAATCTCCCAATTGTGACTGCCACAAGGATGTGGTTTCTTCATTTGCACCACATCTCCTACTTTGTATTTTATAAATCCCATATAGGACCTCCTATTCATAATGATGATACTAGTATATCACCTAACTTTATATTTCTCCATACTCCCTTATACCTTCTTAGCAACTATACTCATATCTGTCTTAATTTTGACAACGCCCCTTCCCCCTAGGCTTTCATAATCAGTACTAGGATGCTCGATAGATCTCACAAACATTCAAATTTCATTGATGACTACTATCAGTAGCTATGTAAAAATAAAGCATTCCTATCTATGTCTATGTTGAAAGCCCTTTATATAGATGGTTTTCTATCTATTATCATTACAATTTTATCTTTTGAGTTCGATTCTCAATTTCTATTTTTGCTAATTCCCTATCTTTTAACGGGAATTAAAATGCCATGAATGCGATGATACAGCGGATTGAGAGAGTTTATCAATTTTAAAAAATTTTTAAAATTTTCTAAAAAAACACTTGCATTTCTCATTTTCATAGTCTATAATGTAATCAACAATGATTATTCGTTAAGTAACGAAGTCAATAGGGAATCACTCAAGTGAGGGATCCCATTATACAAATAAGTATTTATTTTAATAACTATGTAAAGTACATGGAGGAACAAAAATGCCAGAATTAAAAGGTACACAAACAGAAAAAAATCTTCAAGCAGCGTTCGCTGGTGAATCTCAAGCTAATCGTAAATATACATACTATGCAAGTGCAGCTCGTAAAGCTGGTATGAACAAAATCGCTGATTACTTCGAAGAAACAGCAATCAACGAATCCGCTCATGCTAAAGTATGGTTCAAATTGTTACACGGTGGCGATGTAAACGCTGACGTAGCTATCAACTTAAAAGATGCTGCTGCAGGCGAACACTACGAACACACTGTAATGTACCCAGAATTCGCTAAAGTTGCGAAAGAAGAAGGCTTCGCTAAAATCGCTTACTTATTCGAACAAGTTGGTGTTATCGAAGCTCGTCACGAAGAACGTTACCTTGACCTTGTAACTGCTGTTGAAGGCGGTACAGTGTTCAAACGTGAACAACCAGTTGCTTGGATCTGTGCTAACTGTGGTTACATCCACATCGGCGAAGAAGCTCCAAAACTTTGCCCAGTATGTGCTCATCCACAAGCATTCTTCTCTCAACATGGAGAAACTCTTATCTAATATAGCAACCAAGTGGTTCTAATAGATAAGTCCAATAGAACTGTATCAAGTGATACAAACCATCCTATCAATGAACTAAGTAGTTCTAAAGGCAAGTGCCTGATAGACACAATATACTAAGTAGTAATGACATCTACCCAAGTGGGTCAAATTACATATGCATCATCCCAAGTGGGTTAGATTCAGTATAAGTATACTAAAGCGACTGTGAAAACAGTCGCTTTTTTGCATACCAGGTTATCTGTTGTTATACGCCTATTGTGATACACCTGTTGTTATACCCTTCCCCATATAGGCATAAAATATTTTACTATTCATCATCGTATCTTCATCTTAGTAATTTATACTTTATTTACAGGATGTTTGCTGAACAAAACTTGTTCTGAACCTTATACACCCAATCATATCCTTATTTGATAGGTTTTTACATTTTTTAAACCTATTGATGAGATGTACTAAGATCTACAGTACTCTCTAGTATGTTATACTTAATTATCTTACGAACTAATGTATAAAAGGAGACACTCATGAAACGTGCATTACTATTAACAACACTAGCGATGACAATCGGTTCTTCCGCATTGGCATCATCCATTGACTACCCAAGCTTTCAGGGGGAACACAAACCTACGTCTTTCAAAATGGCATCTACAGAAGAGATGAAAGCCTATACAAAGGATTTAGAGAATTACCTAGCTGACACTGATGCCGTGATTCAAATGTTGATTACGAAAAAACGTGCTGCTATCGATGCGTACAACGCAGCTGTACGTGAATATAACAAGGATGATTTCTTCCATAAAGATCGTGTGGAACCATACTCCTACGATGAAAGTTACTCCCAAACGAAGCGCGTTGGTAATCATACATATCATACCTTTGGGGACACTGTGATCATCACATCTAACAACACGATTCCTATGATTGAAGAAAAACAATCCCCAAAAAAAGAGGAAGATGATGATTTTGCACGCATGATGCGTCGCATGGAACGCCATCTAGGCATTGACCGTTAGTAAGGTTTCCTATATATCCCCTCAAATAGCCCTACTACCCTTTTATATACCCTTCCCTATATCAACATATACCCCATACAAATAAGGACCTCTATCGCTCGATAGAGGTCCTTATTTTACATATGTCATGACCCATCCAAGGAATGGCATATGTCCTTCAACGCTATGACACAAAAAAGCTGCAACCTATACTATCTCAGTAGGTTGCAGCCGTATATCTTTTAATACTTTCACACTAGATACATGCACTATCTAATGCAGTACGTATACCTTATCGAATTGTCTTAGGATCATTAAACGCTTCTTGATCGAAGGTTCCTTGTAATCGGTCCACCACGATAGCATTCGTCATAGAACCACTTACGTTTAACATAGTACGTCCCATATCAACGATTGGATCTACCGCTAAAATAGGGGAAATGGAACCAAAGAACGCGCCCATGCCAGTACCGGATAGGGACACGGATGCGGCCATAGTCGCTGTACCAGGCACGCCAGCAATCCCTAAGGAACCCAAGGCAATCACGATAACGCTCATCACATACATGGTGAAATCCAATGGCACCCCAGATACACGAGCAATGTACACGATACACAAGGCTGGAAAAATCCCTGCACAACCTTGCATGCCCGCTGTAGTACCAAAACTTGCCACCGTATTTGCTGTAGCAGGGTTAACACCTAATTTTTTCGTCAACGTTTCTACAGTCAACGGTAATACGCCCATGCTGGAACGAGATGTGAAAGCTAAAATTAAGGCCTCTTTCGCTTTGCGGAAGTACATAATCGGGCTTACACCGAATAGCGTTAATAGAATCGCTTGCACCACTAACATAATAACTACACCAACGTAGATAAGGACAATGAATAATCCCATATCAGCAATGGCGCCAAATCCTTTTTGTGCCAATGTAGTAGCCAACAAGGCAACCACGCCGTAAGGCATTAGACCAATGATGAAATCAGCTACCCAGAAAATAACTGTGTAAGCTTCATCAAACAACTTCGTCATCACTTCTAAGTCGCTAGCCCCATGTTGTTTCACTAGACGAGCAATACCACCAATGATAACACCAAATACAACGATGGCAATAACATTTGTGTCCGCCATGGCATGAATTGGATTCGATGGAATCAACGCACGAAGTGTATCCACTACTGGTTTTACTTCTCGCATTTTGGAGTCCCCTGCGGCCCCTAGTGTACCATCACCAAGACCTGCTACAGAGCCCAATGCTAGGCCTACGATAGCCGCAATGCCGACCATGATTAAGGCTACAATTCCTGTGGAAGACACTAACCGTTTTAAATTTGCATTTTCATCCATATGCAAGATAACATGTACAATGGAAATAAATACAACGGGAATGACAAGCATACGAATCAAATCAATAAAGCCGCCCCCTACTAGAGAGAACCACTTCGTACTTTCCTTGATGAACACCACGTCCATCGGGTTTTTAGGGAAGCCGGCGATAAGCTGTACTGCTACCCCCAACACGGCACCTACTACGGTCGCAACCATGACCAATGTTCCAAAATGAATATTTCTCTTTTGTAAAAAATACACATATCCTAGGGCAATGAGGAATAACGCAAGTATTCCGATTGTCATAGGATCGCTAATCATGAGAAATTGTTTAAAAAATGGCATATCCATACAAATTCTCCACCTTTCTGGACAGTTACAAACGTCCTCTTTACTTCTTAAATCCTCGAACTTTACAAGGAATAACATGGATTATTATAGCATTCTCACTATCTATCAGTCAATCTCCTACTTTTTATGTAGGTTTAATAGCAATTTCCTATATGTATAAAAAATATAATATATCGATACATTCTCTAAAGTTAGACAAGACGAATTCTGAATTTTATAGTACAATAGTATGTAAGAGGTTAACAATAAGAGTTCTATTGTACGACGATGTGCGCCCATGAATAGAAATGAACTAACATGACATCTGACTACTTTTGTTTAGGAGGATACCATGGATACATCTTACTATTATAATTTTATCATCTTAGTACAAACGGGGAATATGACACAAGCAGCAGAGATACTGCATATTACACAACCAGCTTTAAGTAAGCAACTCAAGTACTTAGAAGCAGAATTTGGTACCCCCTTATTAGTCATCAAACGCGGTCAACGTGGAGCTAGCTTTCACCTGACCGAAGCAGGTCGCATTTTCTATGAAAAAGCCCAACAATTATGCTCCATAGAAGAGTCTACCTATGCCGATGTAAAGCGGCTCAGCTCAGAAGTAGAAGGAACCCTACGCATCGCCTCATCCGCATCGAGGTCCACCGCCTTAATCCAACAGTATTTGCATTTCTTTTCTCGCCAATATCCGGTGGTGCGGTATGAAATCTATGAAGGATTAATGACGGATGTGATGGAATCACTGTTAAATGGCAGTGCTGAAATCGGCTTGTGCAATGAGCAAATGGTAGATTCCAATAAATTTGACATCCTCTATACGCAAACAGAGGACTTATATGCCCTCTTCCGAAAGGATTTATTCTGGACAGACCGTGATTTAGAAAGCATTTCTTGGAAAGATATCTCAAAATGTCCTCTAAGCTTATCTGGCGGCTCTGTGCGTATGTTGATGCAAGCCCATCACAATGACTTTTCCGCCTTAAATGTTATCTCTGTGACTACAACCAAAAGTTCTGCCATAGAGTGGGCTCAATCTGGACGGACCATCGCCATCATCCCTATGGATGATCAAGAAACAGTGTCTCATCCGGATATGACACGCATTCGCTTATCTGAATTGACCAATACATTCTACAAAGCTTTCATTACCATCAAAGGACAACCCTTGTCCATGGTGGCGCAACAGTTTTTAGAATTCTATAAAGCTCACGCTGGCGAATAAATCATCTGTAATTTAATAACACACACCTTAGGGGGATAGCTGTTGCTATCCCCCTAAATATTTAATACCCTACTTATATATGAGGGATCTCACATGTATAACACGCAAAAAAGGAATGTTGACGTACAATACTCAACATTCCTTTTTATATTGCTCACATACACCTTGGCAAGATACCATCGGTATTCTATGCCAATGTGTAGTGTGATACTATTCGTTTTTAGATGGTACCTTCTTGTAGTTTTTGAATCGTTTCTACAGATTTCGTATCGATGTTACCCTCATCTGTTAACAACCGTGTTTCTAGTACTGCTTTCACAGTTTTTACTACCATCACAGCTTGGGCGATAATACCTTTTTCATTGCTGTTGTATTGTTTGTAATCGTTGCCACTACGAAGAATGATATTTTTCATTTCTTCTACTAATGGTACTAAAGCCCCATTTAATTGTGTTAAGAATCCACGCACCATATCTGCTTGGTCGGAAATTCCATTACACATGGAAGCGGCACGATCCATTTCTGCTGCAAAGGCACGAGATTCAGCACGATTTGATCTCGCATCTTCTAAGGCTGTCTCTGCTTTTGCGTTTGCCACTAAGCCCAATACAGCCAGCGCTGGGCCTGCCACGATACCGCCTAATACAGCCGCACCACCAGCCATGCCTAAACCGCCTGCTGCCAAGGATCCGCCACCAAAGAAGGCCAATGTCGCATTAGTGGCAGCGGCCCCGCTCAATCCTGCAATCGCCGTCCCTGTGGATGCTGTTGCTAAAGCACCTGCCGCACTGTACGCACCAAATGCAGTTAAAGCGCCGGATGCAAGACCTGTGCCCAAACCTTGTGCAATACCTGTGGCCATTACTTGAATATCACGAAGTTCTTTTAATTCTTCTTTATTGTGGATGAAGCGGTCTAATTGTTGATCTGTAGTAAACTCAATATTTTTGATTTGCTCCATCGTGTCCAAGAACCCTTTTACACTCGTATTGAGCAATTCTACTTTGTAGCCACCTAAGTTTTCGATAGCTGTATTCGTACGTGTACGAGCTCGTTCAATGGTGCGTTTTGCCCGTTCTACACGGCGCTGAGCGGTCTCATTAATTTCTTTTGCTTCATTGAATTTTTCTTTTGCGTCTAACCCCTTTTTAACGCCTACTCCTGCTGCAAGCACGGCAGCCCCAATTATAAATGGTAATGGCATAGTCTTTTTCTCCTTTTCTCAAACTAACCACACTAAAAAAATATATCTTTAGTATACACATTTTACAAGAAAATGTCTTCCTACTTTCAAAAAAAAATTATTAAATCACTAAGGGATCGTCATCTTCCATAAGAGCATCAAACTCTTCTTGATTGGTAAATGTTACCTCACCGCCAAAATGACGAATCATCTCATTGCCCGTATCGATGACCCACTGCGTATCGTTGACGGCTAGGGCATCTTGCATACCTGTGAATGTGCGGTGGAAAAATTCCTTTTCCTCTGCTAAGTAGGCTGCCATCAGTGTTTCAAACTGCTCGCGGTAAGCATTCATCTGTTGAACATGCAGCTGGCATGCTTTTTCAATCTGCTGACGTCGTTCCTTAGCCATTTCCGCATCCACAAAAGCCTGTTTTAACATGCCAAAGGTAGCTGATGAAAGCGCGTACCCTACCATGCCACCCGCCAATGCTCCTGCTATAGAGTTAGAAAATACCGCTTTTCCTATCATTGTAAATAAACTAGCGGATAACATATTAGCGCTTTGTTGAGACAACTCTTGTACGCATTCTCTACCGTCAATTTTGCCAGTAAAATACTTATATAATACCTGAGATCCAGTAATTGCAATCTGCACCATTGCTTGTGGCAGCCCTGACATAGAGGCTGCTTGCACTCCCTTATGCGTAGCTTGTTCCATAGCCCCTTTTACCAAAGAGCCCCCTGCAGCCACTATATAGCTTTGGCCTGCTCGTTTTGCCGTTGATTTGGCAACCTCTACCACCGCTTCTTCTACTTCCACTTTGCCTTGCAGTACAGCTACTGTTTGCTGTACTACTGCAACAGATCCACCAATAATTGCTCCAAATTCTGCAGCTTCTATGCCTGCACGATGCGCTACAAGGCCCATATCCTTTGCGGTGGACAGATACGGATGTTCCCGTGCAAAGACAGCTTCTTCAGAGGTCACCGAACTTTGTCGTAAATTTTGGCGCAATGTTTCGGCTCGCTCTAATTTAGCTTCTAATTTCGCTTTTACATCTGGATCTGTAACCCGTTCCAATTGGTTATGTAATTTACCAATATTCTTATCTGTTTCGGCGATTAAATTATCATATTGATCCTTTGGCACTTCAATGAGCACATTATTTTCATGATATTTAGCAAATTTATCACTCATCAACTTCTGATAGGCTCTCGAAGCATTTCCTTCGTTGAAAGGATCATTTTCAGAGTATCCAATAAACTTTACCTGTGTACCAGACCCCTCGATGATACCGCCATTTTCATCAAGCTTGACTGTATCGTATAACTGATCATTCACACGACCTAAATCATCAGTTCGCATGGTCCGAGTGGCATCACCTTGAATGCGAGCCTCTGCATTTTGACGGACTACAGTTTTTACTTCCGCTGAAAACCCAGCCTGTTGATGTATATTTTGATATTCATAGTCTGGATTAACTTTTGAGTTCGCAATATCTACTAATCCACGCACCCATGTTTGATCGCGAAGATTGTCCACCCCTCTGAGTCCCACAAAATGCTCACCAATGGCTCCCCCATAGCGCTGTACCGTATCATGCAGTGCCCCTATCAAGGCTGCATCGGTGAGGCCATCTACTGTCATAGTACTCTTAGATGCCTGTAATTCACGTTCTTCTTTTATACTTTTTTGATGCTCTTCTAATCTAACTTCTTGCCTATCTGTTTCACATGTTGCAGGTACTTTCATTATAACTCCCTTATATGATTATTCCATATGCTTAACATTCCTTTTTAGTATATCATAGTTTTTTGTGAAAGTCTTCTATCCTAGTAATATGTTTCAAATCGATGTCACCCCTACACCCTTTCCATCTCCATCTATCTGAGGCTAGTACTGTATATGCAAAAAGGAGCACTAGGCTCCTTTTCTATGTCATATACTATACTGTTGTATGTTTCCCTACCTTTTATTTAGCAGCGTTTACGAAGTCTTCAAAAATAACTTTGTTCAACTCTGTATGGCGCATCATTTCTGGATGGAATTGGTAGGTCCGTAGATATGGATAATCAGTGCCTTCCATAGCCTCTACCACAGTATCTTTAGCACGACCTACGACACGCAAACCTTCTCCTACTTCTTTCACGATTTGATGATGGTGCGAGTTAACCATTACTTCTTCTACGCCAACCATGTCAAATAATTTGGAGTCCTTTTCAATCACCATGGAATGAGTTGGTAATCCTGCTGTTTGATTTTGGGAATGTTTGATTGTCGCAAAGGCAGGCAAGTCTTGGTACAAAGATCCTTTATGAGCAACGTTAATGATTTGGTGACCACGGCAGATCCCCATAATAGGAATATTTCGTTCTTTCGCAAAGGCTAATAGACGCATATCAAAGATATCTCGTTCTGGCCAAATCGCACCCAATCCACGTTCTGGTTCTTCACCGTAGAATTGTGGGGCAATGTCGTGACCGCCCGATAACACTAAGCCATCAATGCGTTCTACCAACGCTTTCAACACAGCTTCATCCTCTTGGAATGGTATAATCACAGGAATGCCACCTGCTTCTAATACAGACTGTACATAGTCATCATTTACATAGGATCGTTTGTATCCAGGAAATGGACCGCCTTGATCAATCATGTGAGAACCTGAGATACCGATTAATGGTTGTTTCATAAGTAACACCTCTCCTTACTAACATAGAGTATACATATAGTTCTATGATATAGGATAACGACTAATATGACAAATATAAATATTTCATAAAATACCTTACTACTGTCTCCGCAGTAAGTGATTTCTATAATGCTACACTCATCTGTATTCCTAGCACTCGATATGGCACCGTAAAACCGTTTGGCACTTGTAACGGGGTGGATAAGAATATATTATAGTTAGCACTTCCATAGTGTCCTTTCATACCAATCGCTCCGCCCCATAACGCTGTACCCAATATATCTTCTGTAGATTTTCCATACAGTTTTCCATAATCCAAACCGATATACAGTGTATGATTCTGATTCAATGATACATCTAAGGTGTTCCGTACATAGAACCCTCGTTCTGCAGCTAGATTTCTATCACCGGTAAAACCACGCACCGTATACCATCCACCAATAGTAAAGAACTCACTACTATAGAGATTACTATTCGTATACTGTCCTTTTGCTTCCATTGTATAGGTAGCTTTCCGATTCCAAAGAGTCATTGTACGCTGATAATTCACTTTCCCCGTATATATATGATACTGTGTGGTAGCTTCCCCTAAATGATCGGTAGGACCAGGACTAGCCCACCAAGGAACACCTTTTTCATATTGTACTAACCAATCTAAACTTCCATTCTTGCTATATCGTTTTTGATGTATTCCTATAGACCAAGATGTGGTATTTCTCCGTTGCACATCAATTTCACTACCATTGATAAAAGAATGCCTTGTCTTATGCGTAAGGCCTTGCACTAATTCTGTAATCTGTTGGCTATTCCTATGCAATACATGTTTCCATCGTAATTCATCGCTAGTAAAGTTACCGCTAGAAATAAACGCTTTAATGGCATAGGCAACCCGTTGTTGATAGTCTGAATTAGAATGGCTAAGGGTAATGCTATCATTTCCTACAGGTATTTGGTATGATACATAACTTGATTTGCTTATATTGATACTATCTGAGTGTCTAGATCTAGTTAAGCTATAGTACAAGGTGTCACTACGGTCTAATGGTCTACCTACTGTGATGGACACATTTCCTTGAAAGCGCCCTGTCCCTTCATTACCGAAATTATCGAATCCTGTGGCGACCTCTACTTTAGACTTATTTTCTATCTGAAATACCACTATAGATGTACCTAACTTACTTCCCGGTTGTAACTCTACCTTAGCCTTCTGATGGGGTACTGTATTTAGATTATCTACAGTTTGTTCTATCTTCCGTATATTTAAGATATGCCCCTTATGAAAGGCTAATGCGTTTGTATAATTACCTGCCACTCCCTTAAATTGTATCTCTTCCACGGTTCCCACCAGCAAGGATAACCGAAGTGTGCCACTCCCTATGTTTTGAGGCTCCATATAGACCTTAGAGGTAACGTAACCTCTATCTAGTAAAGCTGTATTTAGTTCCTGCAACAAGGTATTAATTGTTTCTACCCCATACAATTGATGTTCTTTCTTAGCCACCATAGTTTGTAGAAAACTTAACTCCGGTGGAACCTGTGAAAGTTCAATATGATGAATTAAAAATTCTGGTTCGCCATTTGATAGTTGATTCATCTTTTGAGGTACAATTCCCTCTGTAAGAACTGTGAAAGCTGGGGGTGTCTTTTGCTCCACATGAGATATAGAACGCTCCATTTGATCTAGCAGTTTACCTTGCTCGTCTATAGTATTAGCATGAACACTATGAGAAAGCGCCCCTATACACAAACAAGCAAGGACTGTAACTATTTTATATGCTGTCAATCCTAGACTCCTTTACCACAATCTGTTATATCTCTCGGAACGATTTTCTAATGACTTCTCTCGTGCCTGAGTTTCTAATTTTTTCATAATTTCATACTTACGTTCATCCAAATCTTTTTCTTCAATAATAGAAATTCTAGGATAGCTTAATCTTTTATCCATACTTATATCATTTAGGCATTGGATTAACTTTTCTTTTTCCTCATCTGTCATATTTTTATTTAATACCACGGTAGTATCACCATTAAATACGAATTGACTTATAAATCCAATTGAGCCGTACGTATATTGAAAACTTCTAGTAAAGTACTGTGCCTTCACATAAGGTTCTATCACTCTCGAATAGTTTTTAGATTCCATGACAGCTACATATTTTCCAGTTACTATATTCTTTTCAATATTCAAGGATGGAGGGTCATATGGTGTATACATTATCTGAGCCACTAATGACATAATGCCTATATAGGCAAGTATTAAAATAATCTCTACACCATATTTCTTAATATATCCAATCATATCTATAGCACTCCTATAAAACCTTATAATATCTACTTCCTTACCAATTCATCAGAACAAATATTGATTTTGTCTATACTTTTGAAAGTTTAAACTTACAATAACTTGTACAAGATATATATACTTTCAATACAAACAGAACCATAAAAGATATATTTTAAAATACTACGTATTTTGTTGGTGAGGGAATACAACAATTTCTCATGTACCCAATAATAATACCCTATAATGGTGTAAGTTATTAATAATAAGGAGTTCCATTTAATCCAACCATCTATAAATCCAAATCGAATTAATGTACCAAAGGATATAGAGAATATTAATACTCGTAAAATATGAATCCCGATATTGGTTAACATAGTGTATCTTTTGTTATTGTATTTAAAACAATATATGCATAACGGAATCAATCCAATGCAATTATAAAACAAAAATAACATATCCTCCACATCAGCTCCATAGCTTTCTAGCGTACGAAGTGTAGTTTTAATAATTTCATGCATTGGTATCCTCTTTCACTAAATGACCCAACTTATTTCTCATCTTAACGATAAAATCATCATTTGCCTCTGCCACTATAAAGCATACCATATGAAGAGGTATAATAAACATAGCTGTAGCCCAAATGGTTGGAATATTCATTGATCTGAACCGTTTTATAGTAAATATAAACAACATATGCTGAGAACCACCTATGATGATAGCTACTATTAAAGCAATAATATCAACCTCTGCTCCATTTTTCTCTAAAATAAGTGCAGGAATCCCTAGTAGCCATGACCATAATATTATCCAGCCTAAACTTTTATTATAACCTTTTGTCGAAAGTGGTTTATATGGATTAAAATTATCTTTTATTCTCTGCATGATCATCTATTATATTCCTCCTTTAATTCACTTACTTCATCTTCTAATAACTCTTTCCCCTTTTTTTCGCCATAAAATTTATCTTTCATTGCTGTAAAGTTAAGATTTAAAGACCCTTCGCCTCCAGCTCCTACATATGTACTTCCACCTATATCAAATATCGTATCATCAAGCCCAGTATATAATGAAGCCCCGCTTACTTTATTAAATGATCTTGATAGATTAATATTAATTGTCGTTTCATTATCTCTAATGTTACGCGCATTTGCCACATTAACAACATTTGCTCCTAAAGAAAAATTTTCAGTTGCTTCTGCACCAGCCCCTATTTTAGAAATAATTGCTAACCCTTTGCGACTTGTATCATAATCAAGATGGGATGAAGCGCCTATACCCCCTCTCACAGGTCCTATCTTTCCACTTATTCCTAGACCAACTCCTATGCCACCATTTACCCAAACCATATCTCTTTTAGGTAACTTATCTGCATATTCTTCTAAAATTCGAATCATCTCTCCAGTTAAACCATTCTCATAATTATAGCTATAATTTAACCCCAATATACGAGCTGACTCTTCTAGTTCATCAATCATTTGAGGTTCAGCTGCATCTGATAGGTATTTATTGTTATTACTAATAATAATTGCAGATTCAAGCACCTTGATAATACCATCTTTATGGTATCTTCTATTATTATCTACAAGATACCTATAAATTGCATCTTCATAATAACTTTGTTGATAATTTGACAATCCATTCCATTTAATCCCATAATGACTAATACTACCACCTAGATTGCCATTTCCTCCATTGAGTTTATCTGTTGCATACCCCAAGGCATAGGCTAGCCATTGTGCCCGTGCCGGATCGTGATGAGATGCCTCTAATATAGCTGGTGCTAGGAGTTCAGATAGTCCACCTGCTGCAGTTCCTACATTTGTATTTCCATTCACTATATTAGCACTTATATTGCCTACTATGGCATGTAATGCCACTTTTTCTGATGAGCCTTCTTTCCAACCTGCCATATCAGAGATATGATGAATAGCTTCATTGGCATACTGATTAAATAATTTAGTTAGTTCTTGTCGTTCTTGTATGTCTTGTTTATTAAAAATAGTATCCAATGCTTGAAGGCTATGATTAATATCTCTATTAATTTGACTTGCATCCACCTTAGGATTTTCTACATCAACCGTTCTAGGTGCAATAGCAGATCTAGTCACAGTGTATGCTTCTTTTCTTTCACCAGGTAACATATTTGGTAATAAACCGACTTGATTATGCAAGCTATTAACATACTTGAGGTGGCTTGTATAGTCCTTATCTTGATTCAACTGTTGTAAGCGTTGTATCTTGGCTGGAACGCTAAGATTTTTATCTGTGAGTATAGTATTCTTTCTATCTCTAATATGCTCCAAAGACTTCCTGTATTGTACGTCAGATAGATACGACACCCCTTTAGACCCATAGGTATACTTCGCCCTATTCTCCATATCCTTCATAACTAACTGTTTTGTTTTCAGTGTGTTCGTATCTGTTTTACTAGATAACAGAGCTCCTTCTAATGTGGTCGTATTGCCTACGGATATGTTGAATCCTGTATGTCCTGCATACATTCCAGATGGGTGAATCACCGAGCTGTATTTACTGTCTATGTCAGTCCGTTGCAAGGACCCTTGTATTGAGTTGAATGCACCTTTTTTAGATAAGCTAAGTCCCATGCCACTAGATGTAGTATGGTCTGTATAGTCATGTGTGTCTTGTACAGACTGAATATCTAAATTTCCACCAACATTTGCCTGAATAGCCTCACCTTTGAGAACACCGTCTTTGATGTGTAAATCCTGTTTTGTGTTCACTCCAAGGGTGTTCGTTGCAGTTATATTTGAAGGATCATGGACTATGTCTGTACCAGCTATACTACCTTTACTGCCACTAACATTGAGAGATATATCTGAGAATCGATGTTGTAAGAGATCGTAGGAAACACCTAGGGATGCTTGTTTCTGTTTCATACTCTGGGTCATCTTAGAAGTTGTTTCTTTGCCCTTCACATAGATACTGTTCGCAGAATCTAAGGTAATATCCTTACCTTGTACATCACTTCCTTCTATGCGAAGATCATCCTTCTTAGTGGTAACACGAATATCTCCATCAGACACAACTGTCGATCCTTTTGCTGTCTTTGTATCTACGTTTGTAGAAGCTTCGCTGCTTTCTGTCCCTAAGGATAGATTGAGATGTAAGCTCTTGGCTTGGTCTTTTAATGTAGACTTGGCAAGAGATGTCTTAGCATCATCATAGGTTTTGTAGGCTAATAGAGCTTGTAATCGTTCGTCTTTTACAGTATTTAAATTTCTTTCTTTTTTCAATACTAACTAATATATTTTACACTGTATTTTTATCATCTGCTAAAGATATAAAATAGACTATTTAAGGGATAGCTAGTTCATTTATATTTTTCCTTAATTTTATGGAAATAATTGGAAACTATCTTCAAATGTAGGTTCAACCCTCCAATCTATATTTCGTGACTCTAAGTATTCAAAATAATCAACATTACGCCATATACTAGATTCTAGGAAAAATGAATTATCAATAGTTGCAAATGTATGCTGTAAAGCAAACTCTTTTATCTCTTCATATTTTTTCTCAAACAATAAACCTTTTACAATTATGCCTTCAAATTCCCATGCATTAATAATTAAATATATATAAAAATGTACGCAATTTTCTT
>CAUQLO010000010.1:0-44313 GCA_963518725.1 uncultured Veillonella sp.
GAGGAGGTGTTTTTCTAATGGCAACAGTAGATCCTAGATTAGCCGTAGAGTTTTGCGGTATTTCTATGAAAAACCCTATCGTAGCAGCATCGGGGACTTTTGGATTCGGATTAGAATATGATGGATACATAGACCTCAATACAGAGGTAGGGGCTATTTCTGTAAAGGGCTTAACGCCCACTGCAAGACCAGGTAATGCTGGCGTTCGTATTGCGGAAACACCATCTGGTGTGTTGAATTGTATTGGTTTGGAAAATCCAGGGGCAGAAGCCTTTGTAGCAGATATTTTACCTACCTTAAGAGGCTATGATGTACCTATCTTTGCGAATATCTCAGGTAATACCTTAGAAGAGTACGAATTCATGGCAAAAACATTGACCGTAGAAGGGGTAGCAGCATTGGAAGTCAACATTAGTTGCCCGAATGTAAAATGCGGAGGCATGGCGTTTGGTGTACAAGCAGACAGTGCAGCAGCAGTTTGTAAAGCTGTTAAATCTCATACAGATTTGCCAGTGATTATGAAATTGTCACCAAATGTAACGGACATCGTAGAGATTGCTCGTGCTGTGGAAGCTGCTGGAGCAGATGGTATTAGTATGATCAACACATTACTGGGCATGTCTGTAGACTTGCGGACACGAAAACCATTGTTGGGGAATATTTACGGTGGTTTGTCAGGTCCAGCGGTAAAACCAGTGGCATTGCGATTGACCCATCAGGTGGCACAAGCCATCGATATTCCTATTATGGGTGGTGGCGGCATCATGACTGGGGAAGATGCTTTAGAATTTATGGTAGTAGGGGCTGACATCGTGTCTGTGGGGACGGCTACGATGGTAGATCCACGGGCTATCGGCATCATTGCTAGTGAAATGAGCGCTTACTGTGAAAGTCAACACATCGACCATGTGTCACAGTTGGTTGGCAGCATCATCATGCCTTAATCAGAGAAAACAAGAATATTCCCTGCGGAGGAATCTACAGAGAATCTGGACGATACATCGTTCATGGTAGTTGGCTAGGAATATATCGAGATAGGTAATAGCCTAGAGAAGAGAATATTGAATGTTATAAAAAGGACTGTTCTGGAGAACAGTCCTTTTGGGTTATATTTTTTGTAATAATTCTTCTTTTTTCTGTTGAAATTCTTCATCCGTAATCGCTCCTATATCGAGGAGTTCTTTTAGCTGCTTGATACGGTGGATGGGATCCTCTTGAACTGGATTGTCATGGGATTCGACAGATTCTGAAGGGGTTGTTTCTTCTACTTCGATAGCAGATGGTTCCACTGGCGGCCCTGCGTCGATGGCAGCTTTCACAGCGGCTGTGTTCACCCACAGTCCTCGCTGTTGTTGATCGTAATCATAGGCTACTTGGCCTCGAGATTCAATCCAAGCTTGTAAATTTTCGTTCACTAAATTGGTGAGCACATCCAAGGTAGCCAAACATGTGTCATGTCCTTGGATGAGCAATACACGATGAGTGCGACTCACCTCTTTGTTGTCAATATGATGGATATCTTTGTCATAGAACTTAGCTCGCGTACCGTAGCGACCACGATAGGTAAATAGACCTGTTTGCGTGTTGTAGGTAATCTTTACTTGCAATGTATGGCCACCAGGGGCGTAACTGATGATGTGATCTGGAGTTTGTGTAAACCAATCGAAGAGTCCCATAGTGATTATCCTTTCTTAGGTTGTGTAGGCCAATGTGAAGGAGCGCCATAGCGATTGCTGCGTTCTGTGCCAGGAAAGAAAATCAGGGCTCCATGAATGATATAAATGACGATGAGATGTAAAATATATGTATTTTTTAATGGGATGTATAAATTCGTGCAAATGATGTACATCCCTAAGAGGATACCGATGGGGAATCCAGGAATGGAGATGTCATTGAGACGTCTCACATATAATGTATAGTAGAAGGGGAGTAGCACAATATAGCCCGCATAGGCCAGTGCTTTCACCCCGAAGTAAGCGGGTAAAATAACGACAACATCTAATAACTGCTGAATCAACATAGTAAATATATGCATAGTGGCGGATAGAAACAGAATGCCGATAGTAAATTGTAATCGGTTGATGCGTCCAGTAATAGTCATCCATCCATGACTATGTGGGGCGATCCAGCGCGACAGAAAGAGGGCAATAATGCCAACCGCTGCGGAAATCCCCATATTGATAACTATATCCATAACGTACCTCCTAAATGCTATGCATTAGTATACCATAGTTTGGCGTATATGGCGAACCATAGTGAAAACGAGTACAATTGATAGAGATTCTTCATTAAAATCTTAAAAAAGTAATGTACTATGTAGAAAGTTATTAGAAAAAAATAGGCAAAATAGCGCTTCATTGGTATAATAGTAAAGATAGTTAAAAAAGTGGTTCACTTTTTTCTTTCAAACTACGATTATATAGTTATGAGAGGAGGAAGTTATGGAACCTATATCAACACCTATGGAAAAGCGTATTCGCATGGTTCGTGCTTGGCTAGATGCAGCGGCGAAGTCCTATGCTACAAAAGGCAGTGTGAAAGGAAACTTTCACTTGTTCTTGGCGCAAGCAGAAATGAAACAGATGAATGAAGGACGCCCCTCGATTGTTACGTATTTTCAACGTATCCTATGGGGGTTGGTTGCGGTGGGTATCTTAGGAGCTACGCAATGGTGGATGTCCCATGATAGTACACCGAAGGTCGTAGACACACCCGTGGTGCAGCGCAGTGTGGACACAACACCTGCTACAGAAACACCGCCGGTGATTCCAGCAACTCCCTCAGAGCAACCAGAGTCTAACAAGGTAGAATCAGTTTCAGAACCGGCTCGTGTTACCCCCGTAGCACAGCCAGTGGCGGAGCCAACACAAGCTCCTAGCATTAGTTCACAAGACATGTTACATGCGGTGCAAGCTGGTGGACGTATTTTGCGAGATTAGCACCTTTTATATCTTAAGGAGGAACGTATATGAAGGGAAACCTATCTTATAAGAAATTTTTAACCTTTGCTGTGTTAGCGGCAATCAGTACAACACCTGTGTTCGCCGATACAGCAACTCACTCTGAAAGTGGTAAAACAATTGCGAAACTGTCTATGGCAGACTTAGGAAAGCAAAATACTACACGTCAAGAAGCAGTAGCATCTGGCGATGCAGCAACGGAAGCAGCCATTGCGGCAGCTCGTGATGGACTTTCAGAAGCGGCAAAACGTGACGCGATTGAAGAGCAACGCAAACGGGTGGATAACTCTTCCTTGGCGACGAATGACCAAGAAGTAAAAACCATCACAAAAGCGGGTGGCGATAAATTAGAAGAAGCACAAGCGGCAGGCGTGGAAACAGCGATTCCACAAGTGCAAGCTCGTTATTTTACAAGCCTTACAGAAGAAACATTGCAAAAATATGTAGGCAAAACGATTACAAAAATTTCCATCGACGGTCTTGAGGCAGCAGCGATACCTCAATTTGCTAGCTTGTTGCAAGGCAAAATTGGCGATGTTGTATCCGTGGAAGGCATTTCTAAAGAAATCGCTAATTTAGGCGGTTCTGGGGTGCTTTCAGAAATTACACCTGTATTCACAGAAGTACCAGAAGGGGTGGCAGTATCCTATCACGTGACGTTGAATCCAGTGATCAAAAATGTATCTGTGGAAGGCAACACAGTGTATAAAACAGATGTATTGGTTCAGTACTTAGGGGTACAACCTAATACGGTATTAAATACAATTTCCGTAGGTGAAAAAGTACAAGGTATTAATGCTGCGTACCAACGTGATGGCTATATCTTGGCCCATGTGAAAGACATGGCTGTGGATGAGCAAGGCGTGTTACATGTGGTGGTTGTAGAAGGTATGGTAGACCGTATTACACCGCATGGTAATAAGAAAACAAAAGACAGAGTTATTACTCGTGAATTCAATCAAAAAGTAGGTCAACCATTCAATAAATTCTTGGTGCGCCGTTCTGTTGAAAAAGTATATAACTTAGGTTTCTTTGATGATGTAAACGTACGTTTAACGCAAGGGTCTACAGCGGAATCTGTGAATATTGAGGTAGACGTATTAGAACATAAAACAGGTACGGTTACATTAGGGGCTGGTTATTCTGGTTCTGACGGATTTGTTGGGGTTGTAGAAGTGGGCGAAGAAAACTTGCGTGGTACCGGCGACAAAGTGAAAGTACACTGGGAGTTCGGCGGTTCTGCAGGGTATAAAAACTACTCCATTTCTTACTTGCGCCCTTGGTTAGACAAAAAAGGTACGTCCTTAGGTGTGACATATTATGACCAATTGAATGAGTACACTGACTACAACGAAGAGGGTAAAGCCGTGGCTACATACGATCGTAAGTCCAGCGGTTTCAACATTTCCTTAGGTCGTCAAACAGCGGAATTTACTCGTGATTATGTAACACTAGAACATCGTAAAGATAAATACATTTGGGATGACAAAGATTCCAGTGGTTTCCGTTATGATACAGATAGAGCACAAGGAACTCGTTGGAATAACCATGGGTATCCATTCTTGTCAAAAGGTTACATAGCAAACAACTTCGGTACTACCAACAGCATTAGCTGGCAAAAAGTATATGATTCCCGTGATAATGTATATGAACCAACTCGTGGTAAACGATTGTCCACTACATTGCAATGGGGCGGCCATGGTTTAGGTGGTGACTTCAACTTCTATAAATTTACTGGTGAAGCTAGAACGTACAAAAAAGTAGGTAGCAAACAAGTTCTTGCGTTCCGCGCTCGTTTAGGTTGGGCCTTAGGTGATTTACCATATAGCCAATTATATACAATTGGTGGTTCCGATTCCCTACGTGCCTATGAAGATGATCAATACCGCGGTAAGAAAATGTACAACTTCACAGCGGAATATCGCTTCCCAATTTGGAACAAAGTTAGTGGTGCGTTATTTGCAGACTTAGGGGATGCATGGGATGCTCCAAATGTACCTTGGTTCCATCATTCTAAAACATTCAATGCCTCTGTCGGTGCCGGCGTGCGTGTAACAACACCAATTGGTCCAGTGCGTATCGATTATGGTATTAGCAAAAATCAAAATAAATTCCACTTCAGCTTTGGTGGACAATTCTAATTGATGAAACTTTCACGATGGATGGGAGGTGTAGCCCTCATGACTATGTTGGGGGTCACTTCCATCTATGGGGCGCCTGTTCAGACTGTGCATGTGGACCTGCAGAGCACAACAGGAGCCATTCCCAGTGCCCTACAGGCTCGTATGGTAGCGAGCATTCAAGGGGCTGCCTCCTATATTTATGAAGGAAAAGAGGAGTCACAGATTCAAGGGGCTTTACTTTCTTATAAAAAAGCAACCGTGGATGTGGTGGACAGAATCTTATATGGATATACGGTGAAAGACCTCTCCCTTCAGGTGGACCAAGACATGACAATCCATGTGCTCTTAGAGCCTTATGGAAAGGTAATGAATGAAGTACACACAACGGTACATTATGGGAATTTATCTCCTTATGGACAGCGACTGATTGACCGAGACATAGGTGCCTTAGACACTCGATTGGAGCAAATTCTGTTAGGTGCCTCCTTAGATTCTTTAGATTGGATTACGCCACTGGCACAAAAAACTGTGCGTACCGACCTAGAAGGATCCTTGCCAGAGTTTACACCACAGATTCAAATTCAAGGTGGTGCGGTGGGACAAGTGACGGTCTATCTTGTGCCGAATGGAGACAGTGTGGGGCGAACCGATGTTAGGTTGGAATCCAATACATTGCCAAGTGCGCTCTTTTACGGACTTCGTCAACATTATGAAGAGCGATTGCGACAGGTAGAGGGCTTGCCCGTAACCTTTGTACGGCGCCATATACGAGAGATTGAACGGGACCTGCAAGACGAGTTAAACGGAAGTCGATGGGTTACACAATTTGGCATTACCATGACACCGAAGTTAGACGTCAATACAGAGACTATATTGCATATTCACGTAGACTCGTCGAAATATATTTTGCGTGGCGAAGGCTATTTAGATATGGGCAAAAAAGTAGACTCTGTAGGCCTGAAACTATATACAGGTGTGCATAGAGGGCGCAGTGAGTGGTACTTGGAAACAGAAGTGCTACCCAACCGATTGCAGTGGATATTCAAACCCACCTATACGTACCAATTCTCTAAAGATACGCGCATCGGGTATCAATATAGTAAGGCTCATCACCGAGCACTGGTATACCAAACACTAGGACCACGATGGAAAGCTCGGTATGAACGAAATATGTCATCAACAGATAATGAGTTTGCCCTATCCTATGATGTACATGAATATTTGCGATTAGAATATATATGGGACGAACATTCGACATGGTTGCGTCTCATTGGACGAATATAAGAAAGAAGGTAGATACACTATGATGCGTTTATTGAACAATAAAAAGAATGTTAAAACAGTGTCCATCATTGTTGGCGTTCTTTTTGTCATCAGTGTGGGCGCGTTGGCGTACACACAAATGGCAGGACACGGTGGCTCTAGTTCTGTGAGCAACATTGGGGTCATTGATATGCAGCGAATTGTAGAAAGCAATCCAAATTTAGTGCAAGATGCACAACAGGAATATGCAGCTTACAATGAAGAATTGCAAAAAGAGTTTAATGAAAAATCTGCTAATTTAGACGAAGAAGGTAAAGCAAAATTATCTGATGAAATGCGTCAAAAAATGCAAGATAAACAACAAACAATCCAAGAAGGTCTAAAAAAACGCGTTGATGAAGCGTCTAAAAATGTGGCAGATGCCAAAGGTCTTAGCGTTGTATTGAGCCGTGAATCTGTATTGTTTGGTGGCACAGATATTACAGAGCAAGTTAGCAAAAAATTATCTGAAACTAAATAAGGTGGGATCCAAATGGGAAAAGGCCCTATCTTGGCGATCATGAGTGTCTTGCTTTGTACAATCGGTATTGGTGGTTATGTGTGGCATGGGCAAACGCAAGTTGCGCAGGAGCCGCGCATAGGTGTCGTTCGTTTGCAAGATGTAGTAGAGAAACATCCAAACTTTCACAGTTATGATGAGCAAAAGAAAGCTTTATTACAACTAGAAGCACAGCGTGATAGGGAAGAGGAAGTACTGCAAAGCAAGTTGGGCACTGAAGTGGGTAAATCAGAGGAAGAGCTGAAAAAGCTAGAAGCTAGTTTATCCGACAGTGTACAACGGGAATTGCAAACGAAAGTGGCGTTGCGTGAAGCAGAGTTACAACAAGCGTTGGCGAACCAGCAACAGGAATTGCTAGAACGGTATCGCAAGGAATACAAAGTGGATCCAACGCAGGCGGACATAGAAATTGTGAATTTACAATTAGCCTTGACGGCCATAGCGAATACGGTGCCTATCGATGAGTCACAAAAGCGCCGTTGGGAAGCGGAAAAACAAGCGAAAGAAGCAAAGTTATCCGATTTGCTAGCCCAACGGAACCACAGTGTAACCGGTTCTTTTGAGTGGGAAGCCATACAGAGTCGTGTGGCCCAAGAGATGCAACCCGCCTATGACAGAGCTCATCGCCAGTTAGCAGACTATGCAAAGGAATTGGCCAAAGAATTAGGCGCACAACGAGACAGCTCTATGAAGCGAGTGGTGGACTCACAACAAGATGTGGTGAAGAAAGTGCATCAAGAGGGAACGCAACTGTGGAATGCAGAGTGGGACCAACGATTGGCGCAAAAACGAGATGAAGTACAGGCCCTACATGATGCAATTCTAGAAGATATTCGAGTACGGGCAGGCGTGATTGCAAGAGCGAAACACTTGGATTTAGTGCTTGTAGATCATATAACAGATAGAACAGGCATGGATTTGACAGATGAAATTATCAAGTCCTATGGACAATAAAGGAGTATAAAATGAAATCAATGTGGAAACGTATGGCAACTGGAGCTATGATGGTATGTGCTTTGGGATTGGTAGCAGGTTGTGGCTCAACTGATAAAGTCGGTGTGGTGAACACTGAGAAGTTGGTACAAGAAAGCCAAAAAGCAAAAGATATCAATAAAGAGATGGAAGCAAAACAAAAAGAAGTAACAGATCGTTTGGCACAAGTACAAGGATCTCAAACAGAAGAACAATTCCATCAAACACAAATGAATGCACAACAAGAATTGCAAATCTTTGGCCAAGCAAAAGGCAAAGAATTTAAAGCCTATGTAGAATCTAATATCCAAGCCGTAGCGAAAGAAAAAGAGTTAACAGTCGTAGCGAATGACCAAGCTATCGTTACTGGTGGTGTAGATATTACAGAAGAAGTGCTTAAAAAAATGAATGAAGGCACAGGATCTGGAGAAACTAGTAAATAAGAAGAGATGATTAAGTAAGGAGGCTTCATAGTGAAGTTTTCAGTGGAAGAGTTAGCCAAATTAGTCGATGGTACTGTATATGGCGATAGTTCTGTAGAAATTGAAGAAGCTCGTAGTTTAGATCAAGGGGCTAAGCAGGCAATCAGCTTTGCCATTGGCGATTTTCGAGACGTAGCAAAAGACAGTAAAGCAGGGGCTTTACTAGTGGATGCGGAAATTGAGGAATGTGAGATTCCTCAAATTGTCGTATCCAATGCGAAAGCATCCTTTGCGAAATTGCTCGAAGTATTTCATCCCCCAGTAGTATTTCCAGATGGTATCCATGAAACGGCTATTATTGGAAAGAATGTTACCATTGGTGAGAATGTTAAAATTGGACCCTATTGCGTAGTCTACGATAATGCCATTATCGGTGACAATGTAACATTACATGCCTATGTATACATAGGCCACAATGCGCGCATTGGTGAGGGAACGACTATATATGCGAGCTCCATCGTTCATGAAAATTGCATACTAGGAAAACGTGTAGTGTTACGTGCTAACGCAGTCATCGGTGGCGAAGGATTTGGTTTTGCCACTGAAAATGGCAAGCATACACATATCCCACAAGTGGGCAATGTAATCTTAGAAGATGATGTAGAAGTAGGCTCTTGCTCTTGCATTGACAATGCCACTATGGGGTCCACACTAGTGCGTCGTGGTACAAAAATTGATAATTTAGTCCATTTAGGGCATAATGTAGAGATAGGGGAAGATTGTTTCTTAATCGCTCAAGTGGGTATCGCTGGCAGTACGAAATGCGGTAACCACGTTATCTTTGCAGGTCAAACTGGCTGTACAGGACATATCACGATCGGTGATAATGTAACCTTTGCCGGAAAAACGGGCATTACTGGTAATGTACCGTCCAATGGACTCTATGCAGGATTCCCGATGCGACCACATAAGGAATGGTTAAAATTAGCGGCCTATGAAAGTCGCTTACCAGATGTGGTGAAACAAGTGAAAGCCTTGGAAAAAGAAATAGCTCAATTGAAAGCTAAATTAGAAGAAAACTAGGTGTAAGTATGCTATATACCTGTATGAAAGTATTAAGTGCTATCATCTGCGCCTTGCCCTATCGCATGCAATACGGTATTGGATGTATATTGGGGCAATTGGGATGGTTGTTTACACCGGCGAAGCGGAAACGGTTGGCCATCGGTCAAGTTATCTTTTGTCGCATTACGGATGATTTAGAAGAGGCGAAACGTATTGCCAAAGCTAGCGTGACTCGTTTTGGACGCATGATTGTTGATGTCCTAAGATATCCAGAAATTAAAGATGGAAAATACAAAGAGATGTTCACCATGGAAGGTCGTGAATATCTAGAAGATGCCAAAGCAGATGGAAAAGGTGCGATTATGATTGCCCTCCATAGTGGAAACTGGGAATTACTAGGAGGCATACTCGCATCAGAAGGATTTCCATTGATTTCTGTAGCTATGCAGCAACAAGGAGATGCGGACAAATTTATCAACGAATACCGTGAACTGATGCACCAACATGTGACCTATAAAACAGGGGTACGAGAAATGGTGAAAGAATTGCAAAAAGGTTCTTTCATCGGCTTGATTATGGACCAAGATCCAGGTGATCAAGGGCAGCTAGTTCCCTTCTTTGGCTATGAAACATTGACACCGGTTGGTCCAGCAGCGATGGCGCGCATGCAAGGTGTGCCCATCATTCCTGTGACGATCCGCTTTGACGAATACACTCAAAAACATGTGATTACAGCCCATGCGCCGGTGTATGCGGAAAAAACAGAGGACAGAAAACGAGATATTGCCGTTACATTAACAACCTTAAATGAATGGCTAGAAGATTATATTAGACGATATCCAGAAGATTGGTTCTGGTTACATAACCGATGGAAATGGACTCGTCGCTTATATGGTGATACCATTGAAGTACCACCAGACGTGATGCATGAAACACCTTAGAAAGGAGGCCCTTATGAAACAGCAAACGATAAGTAAAGCCATCACATATAGTGGCAACGGTCTACACAGTGGACTGCCAGTGCATATGCGTATAGTACCGAGCGAGGTCAATACAGGGATTACCTTTGTAAGAACTGATTTGCCAGGGGCTCCTTCTGTGAAAGCAGATATTCGCAACGTGACTAATACGATGCGTGCCACTACCTTGGAAGATGGAGAGGCAAAAGTATTCACCGTTGAGCACATCTTGGCGGCATTTTACGGAATGGCCATCGACAATTGTATCATTGAGTTGGATTCTCCTGAACCGCCTATCGCGGATGGGGGAGCGGCGACTTTTGTAGAGCTCATCAAAGAAGCGGGCATCGTAGAACAAGAGGCAGAGCGCTATGTGCATGTGTTGAAAGAATCCTACGGTATCTATGAAGAAGATAAATTTATTACCATTCGTCCTTATGATGGATTCCGAGTGACTTTCACTAGTATCAATAGCCACCCTATGTTGGGAACGCAACATGCAGATTTCGAGATCAATCCAGATGTGTTTGAACGTGAAATTGCACCGGCTAGAACCATTGGTTTTACAAAAGAAATTGAACAATTGCAAGCTATGGGATTGGCGAAAGGCGGATCCACGGACAATGTGATTGTGTTTGATGATACAACATGCTTGTCAGAGTTGAAATTTTCTGACGAATTAGTGCGCCATAAAATTTTGGATATATTAGGTGATTTATTCTTAGTAGGCCATTTGAAAGGTCATATCATTGCAGTCAAATCAAGTCACAATTTAAACTCGCGCTTGAGCCGAGAGATTTTAAAAGAAATGCAAGAGGAGGCATAACATGATTCTTACAGTTGAAGAGATTATGGAGATTTTACCACATCGTTACCCATTTTTGTTGGTAGATCGTATTATTGAAATGGAACCTATGAAACGTGCGGTGGGCATTAAAAATTGTACCTTCAATGAGCCACATTTTATGGGACATTTCCCTGGAAACCCTGTTATGCCAGGCGTATTGATTACAGAAGCAATTGCACAAGTAGGCGGTATTGCTCTATTATATCCAGAAGAAAATCGCGGTTTAACACCAATGTTTACAGGCATTGATAAAGTACGTTTCCGTCATCCAGTGAAACCAGGCGATCAAGTTCGTATGGAAGCGGATGTGGTGAAAATCAAAGGCCGTATGGGTAAAGTAGAAGGCCGTGCCTATGTAGGAGATAAATTGGTGGCAAGTGGTGAGTACATGTTCGCCTTAGTGAAACCAGAATAACTTTCAAAATGTAAGGAGTGACACAGATGATCGTAGTTGGCATGGAAAATGCAACATCTGAAATTCATAGTACTGCAGTCATACATCCAGATGCAAAGATTGGTAAGAATGTCATTATTGGTCCTGGTGCAGTCATTGGAGAACATGTTGAAATCGGAGATGGGACTAAAATCGGCGCCAATGTAGTCATTGGTGGATGGACGACAATCGGCAAAAACAATGAATTTTTCCCAGGTTGTGCTATCGGTTTAGAGCCTCAAGATTTAAAATTTAAAGGTGAAAAAAGTTATTGCGTCATTGGCGATAATACAGTGGTTCGTGAATTTGTAACTATCAGTCGTGCTACGGGTGAAGGGGAAGAAACGCGCATCGGTAACAATTGTTTGTTCCAAGCATGTACCCATGTGGCCCACAACTGTATCGTCGGCAATAATGTCATTATGAGTAACTGCGCTGGCCTTGCGGGTCACGTAATCGTAGAAGATCGTGTAGTGATCGGCGGCATTGCTGGTGTGCATCAATTTGTAAAAATTGGTCGCAATGCTATGGTTGGAGGTATGGCGAAAGTTGTACAAGACATCCCGCCATATGTGATTGCAGATGGACAACCGGCCCATGTAATCGGATTGAACTCGGTAGGCTTAGCTCGTGCAGGCGTATCTGAAGAAGTACGTCGAGAATTGAAAAAAGCATTCCGTATTATTTATCGCAGTGGATTTAGTTTATCTAAAGCCATTGAAGAAATGGAATTAAACTTAACTTCTTCTACAGAAATCGAGCATATGTTGCGATTCTTGCGCAATGCAGATCGTGGCATCATGCGCGTACGCAGAGATTAAGAAATGATGAAAATACATGTTGAGAGTTTAGAACATAGGCTCTTAACATGTATTTTTTATTACTAATATACATGCCATAGAGACTTGTTTATGGTATAATATAGATTAGGATTTTTATAATTAAAAGTAAGTAGGAGGCGTTATGTCGAAGGTAGGATTGATTGCAGGGATTGGTAATCTGCCAGTAGAATTTATGCGAGCAGCCCAACGGGAAGGGTATGAAGTTGTTGTCATATCTGTCGTGACAGATGGCGCTCCCGAATTACAGGCAGAAGCGAATTCGTACTATCAGATCAGCGTCTTTAAATCAGATACAGTGATCAAGACTTTCAAAAAAGAAGGTGTCACCGATGTGACCATGTTGGGGAAGGTGACAAAAGAACATCTCTATAAAAAGATAACCACTATTCCAGATATGCGGACTATCAAGATTTTAAATCGTCTTCGCAATCGCAAAGATGATACCATCATGTTGGCCATTGTAGAGGAATTGGAAAAGGAAGGACTTCGTGTGGCGGACCAAACAAAATATATGCGGTCCTTGATGCCACCAGTGGGGGTTCTGACAAATCGCAAACCAACAGAATCGGAATCCTTGGACATTCAATTCGGATTTACCTTGGCAAAACAAATGGGGGCCCTCGATATTGGTCAGACCGTGGTTGTAAAAGAACAAGCCGCTATGGCCATTGAAGCTATTGAAGGAACTGACGCTTGCATTCTAAGAGGTGGAGCCTTGGCTCGTGAAGGGGCGGTTGTTGTGAAGACGGCGAAGCCTGATCAAGATGTGCGATTCGATGTACCTGCAGTGGGTATGAAGACCTTGCAGTCTATGATTGATAGCCAGTGCAAAGTGCTAGCCATGGAAGCGAAGCGAACTATTTTTGTAGAACAAGAAGCAGTACTACAAAAAGCGAATGAATTAGGTATCGTGATCTGCGCCGTAGAGGGAGCAGACGAGGAGTAAGAATGAAAATTATGTTTTCTGCTGGTGAAGCATCTGGCGACACCCACGGTGCTAGTGTGGCGAAAGCCCTCTTAGCAGCCTACCCAGAAGCCCAATTATTTGGCATGGGGGGAGACCTGATGAAGGCCGCTGGTGTGGATATTATCTATGATATTCAAAAGCTGGGGTTTATCGGTATTGTTGAAATCATTGCACATTTGCCTACTTTTTTTAAGCTCCGTAGCCTATTGAAAGAAGCGATGATCAAAGAGAAACCAGATGTGTTGGTATGTATTGACTATCCAGGGTTTAATATGCGACTCGCTAAAGTGGCAAAAGAATTGAATATACCCGTGGTGTACTACATTGCACCTACCATTTGGGCTTGGAATAAAGGCCGTGGCAAAGACATTGCTAAGACAGTGACAAAAGTAGCGTCTATCTTTCCTTTTGAAGCAGAGGCATACCGTGAATTTGGCGTGGATGTTGAATTTGTAGGAAACCCATTGGTGGACATTGTACATCCTACGATGACTGAGGAAGAGGCATACCAATATTTTGGGGCTTCCCCAGAGGACAGAAATATTTTGTTGATGCCAGGAAGTCGCCAACAAGAGGTGGCAGGCTTATTGCCAACCATGCTAGAAGGGGCGGCAAAATTGTGTGAAACTCGAAAGGATTTAAAGTTTTATTTACCAAGAGCCCATACAATTCCTAGAGGGGATCTAGAAAGGATTCTTCAAAAATATTCTGTACCTGTAACGATTACAGAAGGGAATAATTACGATTTGATGCAAATCTGTACTGCTTGTATTGCTGCATCGGGAACTGCCACGTTAGAAACGGCGTTGATGAATGTGCCTACTTTACTAGTTTACAAAGTAGCAGCACTCACCTATGGTATTGGCAAATTGCTAGTCAATATTAAGGATATCGGATTGCCGAATATTGTGGCAAAACGTCGCGTTATACCTGAATTATTGCAAGGCGAAGTGACGCCCCAAAATATTGAGCGAGAACTAGGACGAATTTTAGATACACCATCTGTGTACACGCAGATGAAAGAAGATTTAACACAAGTGAAACTAGATTTAGGAGCACCGGGAGCGGTGCAACGTGTAGCTGATGTCATTGCATCAGTAGCAATGAAGGAGGCATAAATGGACAGATATAAACAATTACTTGCTTTTATCAAGCCCTATAAGATGCGATTAGCCCTCGGCGTGGTGTGCATGATCGTGGCGGCCCTAGGCTATCTAGTGGTGCCATGGCTCATCCGCAACGTGGTGGATGGAGTCTTGCAAAATAAAGATTTAGGACTCTTAACGCTCATCGTGATTGCCATTCTTATCATATTCTTGATTCGTGGATTTGCGACATACGGGCAAAACTATATGATGGCCTATGTGGGGCAACGAGTGGTCATCGATATACGGGAAACCTTGTTTAAACATTTGCAACGACTAGATCAAGCCTATTTTGACACTCGTAAAACAGGGGTCATTATGAGTAATATTACTAGTGACGTAGGGGCTCTACAACAAGCTATCGTAGATAATCTCATTTCTTTTATGACAGAAGGGGTTACCTTAGTGGGCTCCTTGGTATTCATGTTCTATTTGGATTGGAAATTATCCCTCTTGACCCTTATCATCGTGCCCGTTGTGTTGGGCTTGACCAATGTATTTGGGAAACGATTGCGTTCTGCAGGCCACGAGGTGCAAGGTAGAACGGCGGATATTACAGCCTTTTTACAAGAGGTTATTTCCGGTGCTCGTGTCATTCGTTCCTTCGCTCGTGAAAGTTTCGAATTCAAACGCTTTGAAAAAGAAAATAAAAATAACTTTGATGCAGCCATGAAAGCCACAAAATTAACGGCTATCATGGGACCTATGGTGGAATTTTCTGCAGCTATCGCAGTAGTTGTCATCCTTTGGTATGGTGGTTATTCCGTAGTACAAGGGTACATCACGGCAGGTTCACTGATTGCCTTCCTCATTTATGCCATTAACTTGGCGAATCCTGTGAAACGATTGACACAGGTGTACGGAAATATACAAAAAGCATTGGCTGCCGGAGACCGTGTTATCGATATCTTAGAAACACAGCCACATGTGAAAGAATTACCAACAGCTAAAAGGATGGACCATGTGAAAGGAGAAGTACATTTCGACAATGTACAATTCTCCTATGATGCAGAGAATTTAGCCCTCAAGGGTGTCACACTACATGTGAAGCCAGGGGAAACAGTGGCTATCGTAGGCCCTTCTGGGGCGGGTAAGTCCACCATTGCTAACTTATTGCCTCGTTTCTACGATGTAACGGGTGGCAGCATCCGTATTGATGGTATGGATATTCGAGAAGCTACTTTCACGTCATTGCGTGAAAATATTGGCTTAGTGCCGCAAGATACGATGTTATTCAATGCGTCGGTGCGGGATAATATTTTGTATGGTCGTTTAGATGCGACGGATGAAGAAGTCCTCGCAGCGGCGAAGGCAGCGAATGCTATCGAGTTTATCGAGAAATTACCACAAGGCTTTGATACGATGGTAGGGGAGCGAGGTAATTCCTTGTCTGGCGGACAACGTCAACGCATTGCTATTGCTCGCGCTATTTTGAAAAATCCAAGCATCTTGATTTTGGATGAAGCTACGTCTGCTCTAGATACGGAAAGTGAAAAGATTGTACAAGAAGCTTTAGAACGCTTGATGAAAGGCAGAACGGCGCTTGTCATCGCCCATCGTTTGAGCACCGTACAGCATGCAGACCACATTGTGGTATTGCAACAAGGTTCTGTTGTAGAAGAAGGTACACATGATGAACTATTAGCCCTACAAGGCTTGTATAGTCATTTATACACGGTTCAATTTTCTGCTAAAGGATAAATTATGTATTGGATATATAACATACTACTTCTGATCTATTGGATAGGACTCGTTCCTGTTCTGCTATATCGTATGGTTGTGAAAGAAGGATTTTATGAATGTCTAAAACCAAGTATGGGGTTCATGACACCGGCTTTACAAGAACGAATCGCGGGGAGACCTATCATTTGGGTCCACGCGGCATCTGTAGGGGAAATCGTAGCAGCTAGCCCGATCGTGAAAGACATACAGCGAGAGTTTCCACAAGTGGCGGTCGTAGTATCGGTTGTGACCAATGTGGGCTATGGTATGGCAGAACGTATTTTGCACGATGCAGAAGGGATTATCTTCTTTCCCCTTGATCGGCCCTTCTTCGTCCGTAGAGCGTTACATCTATTCAACCCACTAGCTATTTTGCTAGTAGAAACAGAATTGTGGCCGAACTTTTTGCGCATTGCTAAGAAGGAACAAATTCCTGTGATGATGGTGAATGGACGCATTAGCGGACGATCCCATAAACGGTATATGCGGATTCAATCCTTTGTGAAAGGTATGTTAGGATCCATTGATCGATTCTGTATGCAATCTAATATAGCTGCAGAGTATATTACAGACTTAGGAGCGCATCCGAGTCAGGTGACGGTGACGGGGAATACGAAGTATGACCAAACCTATGCCACTGTAACAGAGGCTGAAAAAGAAGAATTATTGAGTCAATTCGGTTTCAGCGGTCACTTTCCTATTATCGTCGTAGGAAGTACCCATAAAGGGGAAGAAGAAATCATCCTACAGGCTTTCACGGGACTGTTACAACAGTATCCAAAGGCACGGTTGCTCTTGGCGCCACGACAAATTGTTCGCGCTGAAGAGATTGTGACTATGTGTGAATCCTATGGATTACAGGCTGTGCGCCGTAGCATTATGGACAGACCAACCGATGAAGCGACACCAGTGGTGATTCTAGATACGATTGGCGAACTAGGTCGCTTGTATGCCCTAGGTGACATCATCTTTGTAGGTGGTTCCTTCGTGCCAGTAGGTGGTCATAATATTTTAGAACCTGCCGCCCATGGGAAACCGATAGTGGTGGGGCCTCATATGTTTAACTTCACAGAGATTTATCAATTGCTCAGTGACAGGGGGGCTTGCAGGATGGTACATAGTGCTGAGGAGTTACAAGCAGAATGGACTCTACTTTCAGAACAGGAAGAAGTGCGTACAGAACGAGGGGCACACTGTTTAGAAGTAGTGGTCGAAAACCAAGGCGCTACCCACCGAAATGTACAGGAATTACGTCAGTTGTTGGAAACATACAACAGACTTCCCTAATCTAGATTTCATGAATTTTTTAATGTCCTAGGCTATACTAGACAGATGGATAAGGAGGTATACTCATGAAAGGAGAACGACTCTTTAAGCATATCATTAGTGGACAGCTCGAAGGTGCTGTAGGGGATATGTTGCGTACAGGGCTTGGAAAAGCTAGTACTGTCTATGAAAAGGTAGTAGAGTATCGTAATACACGGTATAATGATCCTAAACGAGTATGCACTATGCCTGTACCAGTGATTAGTGTAGGCAATATTACAGTAGGTGGTACGGGAAAAACGCCGATGGTTCGCTATGTGTGTGAACAGCTAGCGAAGGAAGACCATCATGTAAGCGTATTAAGCCGTGGATATAAAGCGGACAATAACAAGAAACCTATCGTTGTATCTCGACAAGGGACGGTGGATGTGTCCTCTTTCATCAGTGGTGATGAAGCGTGGTTGTTGGCAAAAACATTACCTCATGCGAATGTCATCATTGGGTCGAAACGAGTGGAATCCGCAAAGATTGCTGTGAATGACTTACAATCAGATGTGCTTGTCCTAGATGATGGGTTTCAACATAGAGCCTTGCATCGTGATGCGGATATTGTGTTGATTGATGCGAGTCATCCATTTGGATATGAAGCTGTCTTACCAAGAGGCTTGTTGCGAGAGCCATTGCATAATTTGGACCGCGCTACCTACATTGTGTTGACGAAAACAGATTTGGTGGATAGGGAACAATTGGAAGGTTTGCGCCAACGCATACATAGATTAGCTCCACGGGTGCCAGTAGCGGAGACAATCCATCGCACATTGGGATTCCAAACCTTAGAAGAATGGAGTCAAAATGGACCGATTCATTCCATGGAGGACTATGATCAAACACCGTTACTCGCTATCAGTGGTATTGGACAGCCGGGTTCTTTCTTGTCGAATTTAAAAGGCTATGGATTGACAGTATCGGATATGATGAGTTTTGGTGACCATCATGATTACACAGAAGACGATGTGGTGAAGATATGGCAACGTTGCTTTAAAACGGGCATTAAAGGCATCATTACAACGGAAAAAGATGCGGTTAAATTATCTCAAGTGCGGGCTATACGGGATCTAGAGATTCCTGTTTACGTCCTAGTCATTGGTATCGAATTTACAGCCGGTGAAGATGAATTTACATCCTATGTGTTACGAGTAGCAAAGGGGTCATAATATGCGAATCGCTTGTATTATTCCAGCTAGATATGGGTCCACCCGGTTGCCGGGCAAACCATTGGCTATGATTGGTCAAAAGCCAATGATTCAACGGGTCTATGAGCAAGTGTCAAAAGCTAGCAAGATTCAAGAGGTCATTGTAGCCACCGATGATCGCCGTGTTTATGATGCGGTACAAGCCTTTGGTGGGCAAGTGATGATGACTAGCCCTGACCATTTGACTGGTACAGACCGATTGGCAGAAGTGGCAGCGGCAAGACCAGATATTGATGTAATTATCAATGTGCAAGGAGACGAACCTTTAATTGATGCATCTGTTATCGATGCCTTGGCAGCGCAGTTCCAAGAAGATACTACATTGCAGATGGGCACTGTAGGATGTCCTCTGTTAGAGGAAGAATATGATGAGCCTAGCGCTGTGAAAGTCATCATCAATCGTTTGGGAAATGCTATGTATTTCTCACGGTCTCTGATTCCCTATCCACGGAATGCCTTTGTAGATCCCCCGTTGAAACATGTGGGCATGTATGGATATGGCCGTCAATTCCTCTTGGACTATGCCAAGATGGAACCAACACCCGCGGAATTAACAGAATCCTTGGAACAATTACGGGCCCTAGAAAATGGATATACCATTCGAGTGATCACTACAGACCAACGATTTGTAGGTGTAGATACTCCAGAAGATTTAGAACGGGTCAATAACATATTTCAAACACTAGAAGGGTAATCCTTCAGAAAGGACATACTATGAAAACAGTTCAAGTAGGCAACCTCACATTAGGTGGGGGTAAAGGCTTATTTTTATTAGCAGGCCCTTGCGTGATTGAGGGCTATGATCGCACATTGGCTATCGGCCGTCGTGCGAAAGAGATTTGCGAAAAAGTGGGGATTCCATACGTATTTAAGGCATCCTTTGACAAAGCAAATCGCTCTAGCTATTCTTCCTTCCGTGGCCCTGGCCTTGTAGAAGGGTTAGAGATTTTGAAAGCTATCAAAGAAGAATTGCAAGTACCAGTGGTGAGCGATATCCACGATATTACGCAAATTGAACCAGCTGCAGAAGTGCTAGATATTCTTCAAATTCCAGCCTTCTTGTGCCGTCAAACAGATTTAGTATACGGGGCAGCGGCTACTGGTAAATGCGTGAACGTAAAAAAAGGTCAATTCATGGCTCCTAAAGATATGAGCAATGTGTTGAAAAAAATGGAAGAGTCTGGCAATCAAAACTTAATGCTTACAGAACGGGGCTTCAGCTTTGGTTACAATAATCTTGTGGTGGATATGAGATCTTTCCCGATTATGCGTTCTTTCGATTATCCAGTCATTTTCGATGCTACGCATTCCGTACAATTACCAGGCGGAGCGGGTACGGCGTCTTCTGGACAACGAGAATTTGTAGCGAATTTAGCGCGTGGTGCGGTGGCTAGTGGTGTAGATGGATTGTTTTTTGAAGTCCACGACAACCCAGAAGAGGCGCTTTCAGATGGACCAAACATGTTATATCTTGATTCACTAGAAGAATTATTAACAGATTTAGTGGCCATCGATAAAATTGTGAAAAAATAGTACAGATGTAAAGGATGCAGGTGAACTATGAAGATACTTGAACGAGCATCACAAGTGCTCCAAGAAGAATCAAAAGCAGTATTAGACTTAATCGAAACATTGGACCATCGCTTTGAGACGGCAGTTGAATTAATTCTGTCCTCTAAGGGGCGCGTGGTCTGTACAGGTATGGGTAAATCTGGACATATTGCGCGCAAAGTGTCGGCTACCTTGGCTAGTACGGGGACACCTGCATTATTTTTACACCCTGGCGAAGGGGTACATGGTGACCTTGGTATGGTGACCGCCGATGATGTGGTCTTAGCTTTCTCTAACAGTGGAGAAACGAGCGAAGTTATCAGCTTGTTGCCATCCTTGCGTCGCATTGGAGCAAAGTTAATTTCCGTTGTGGGTAATCCAAGCTCCACATTGGGGAAAAACTCCGATGTAGTACTCATCGTCTGTGTAGATAAAGAGGCTTGTCCGTTGGGGCTAGCCCCAACTAGCAGTACTACAGCGGCCCTCGCATTAGGTGATGCCTTAGCAGTTTGCTTGCTAGATCAACATCAGTTTACACCAGAAAATTTTGCCGTATTCCATCCAGGTGGATCCTTAGGGCGTAAATTGTTGCTCACGGTGGAAAATATCATGCATGGTGGGGAGAACAATCCTATCATTTACAAAGGTTCTACCGTACAAGATGCGCTATTTGTGATGACTCACAAAGGCTTGGGTGCCACCAATGTGGTAGATGAAGAAGGTCGTTTAATTGGCCTTGTTACAGACGGAGACATTCGCCGTGGCTTAGATTCGGGCAGTAATTTCCTAGTATGGCCTGTAGAAGATATGATGACGAAAACACCGCGTACCATTACGAAGGACAAATTAGCGGCAGAGGCTTTACATATGATGGAAAAACATCAACCGAGACCGATTACAGTGCTACCAGTTGTCAGTGAGGATGGTAAAAGTTTGGGCTTGGTACATATTACTGATTTGTTGCGACGAGGCATTATATAATGGGAATACGTTGTTTAGTGCTAGATGTAGACGGTGTGCTTACGAAAGGTGACATCACCTACACATCTTCTGGAGAAGAACTGAAAACCTTTCATGCCAAAGACGGCATGGGATTAGCTATTGCCCATTCTATGGGATTACAGACGGCGATTATCACAGGTCGTACGTCCCCCATTGTTGAGCGAAGAGCCAAAGAATTAAATATTTCTCATATACAAATGGGAAGTCATAATAAAAGTGTTGGCTTGCAAGTGGTCTTAGATACCTTGCAACTAGAAGCACACGAAGTGGCCTATATGGGCGATGACCTCAATGACCTAGGCGTTATGTCTAGAGTAGGATTAGCAATGACACCACAAGATGGTGTAGCAGAAATCAAAGACATAGCTCATTATATCTGCCAAGCTAATGGTGGAGAAGGAGCTGTTCGAGAAGCAGTAGAGTATATTTTGAAACGAGAAGGACTTTGGGAAGAGGCGGTACGCAAGTATCGAGAAGAAACTTACCAAGCAGGTCAATAGAAAGGAGGCTTTCATGGCAGGAGAATGGCAATATAAGGCATTGAAAACAATCAGTAAATTAGTTTGTACATTGCCCTATTCTACAATTTTATCCATCGGAGCAACTCTGGGACCTTTATATAAATTAGTAGGAAAAAAACAGGTCAAACGGGGACTAAAAAACCTCATGATTGGCCTTTCCATAGATGAAAAAGAAGCCATGGTGATCATGGACCGATTGTTCCAAAATTTAGGAAAATCTATATTAGAAACATTATATATGCCGAATCTAACACCGGAGTTTATCAAAGACCATATTGAAATCCGTGGTGCTGAACATTTAGATGCAGCTATGGCAGAAGATAAAGGTGTAGTCATCTTGACGGCGCATATCGGAAACTGGGAATGGATGGGGGCAGCCTTGGCGGCCAATGGATATCCATCGACGACAATTGTAAAGAATCAACCTAATGCGCAATTTACGCGCTTGATGAATGAATATCGTGAAATGGTAGGCCTCGAAGTGTTTGCCCGTGGCGGGTCGGAAATGCGAGGTGCTGCACAGGCTATGAAAGCTAAAAAACTATTGGGTTTCTTGGCGGATCAAGATGGGTGGTATCAAGGATTGCCAGTCATGTTCTTAGGACAAGAATCATCGGCGGTAACGGGTCCGGCTTCCTTTGCGAAGAAATTTAAAGCGCCCGTTGTACCTGTCTTTGCCTCTCGTAAAGAGAATGGACACATTGTGCATATCTTGCCGGCTCTACACTACAAAGATACAGGAGATGTAGAAAAAGATATGTTCCGCCTCACAGAGGAAACGGTGAAGGTGACAGAAGCTTTCATCAAGGAACATCCAGATGAATGGTTGTGGTTCCAACACCGATGGAATACGAAATTAGAAGAGATTCAAGATATTGAACGAAAACTACAAGTGCGGGAGGCAGTGCATGAAGAACAATAAAACAGTACTGGCCGCTATTGTGGGAGCCATTGTAATCTTAGTGGGATTGGGCTATTTCCTCTATGGTGATGTAGAGATAGCCACAACGGGCCCTACGGGAAATTCTATTAGTTTTAATGGAACAGAACTGAAAGAGGAAAAAAATGGTCAATTGATCTGGTCTGTAAAAGCCGAAAAAATTAGCGTAGACCAAGCAACTAAAGTCATTACCCTTGAAAACGTTACGGGCACATTCCACAAAGAGGGTTCTCTTTTAACTGTGAAAGCACCTCATGGCATCGTATCTAGCGACCATGGCAAGATTTCCTTAACGGGTGGCATAGAGGCCACTTCGGATACAGGAGCTAGCCTTCGCACAGAAGGATTGGAATATACTAGCAAAGAACAAAAATTTACATCTACCTCTAAATTCATCTACACAGATACTGAGTCATCCCTAGAAGGTGATGCCTTGGAAGGTGATGTAGTATTGCAAAAAGTAATTGCAAAAGGTCATGCTAAATTAATTCGCAAGTAGGAAGGAAACGGATGAAAGTACAACATATACTCGCAGCTGCTCTTGTGGGCGGTGCAATGATGATTCCCGTATGGGCAGCTCCTACGGATAGTAACCTAGCGGGAGCAGGCAGTATCATGATAACAGCGGACCAATTGGCTTATGATGGAGCCACTGGCCGTGCAGAAGCGACTGGTAGTGTAGTCATTACGAAAGATGACAAAACAATGACAGGAGCTTCTGGTTGGTATAATACAAACACAGAAGAAGGCTTTTTAACAGGTGGCGTCAGCATGATGGGGACGAATATGTCCATGGCAGCTAACGAAGTCCATGTGGTGCAAAACCATCAACTAACTGCGACTGGCAATGTACACTTACAAAAGGATGATCGCCAATTATATGGAGATCAAGTGACATACAATACCGATACAGGATATGGTGAAATTACTGGAAATGGACAATTGGTACTAGCCGACAGCGTACTTACAGGGAACCATATTACGGCTTTCACCAATGAAATTTCAGCCACTGCCACAGGGAATGTGACATTATCTAGTACAAGTCGCAACGTGAATGCTACGGCTGACCAAGCTACGTATCGTCAAACGCCGAATCTAAATGATGGGGTGGCCTATTTGAAAGGCAATGCACGAGCTGTGCAAAATGGCAATGTGTTGGAAGCGCCAGAATTAAAAATTGAACTCAGTGATAATAGTGCGGAAACCCTTGGAGGACGTAGCACATTAATCATTACTCCAAAGTAAGGAGCATGTATGTATATTCAGACAAAGGATTTAGTAAAAACGTATAAGTCACGAAATGTGGTGGACCGTGTCAGTGTTCGTGTAGAAGAAGGGGAGATTGTCGGTTTATTGGGGCCTAACGGCGCCGGGAAAACCACAACATTTTATATGATTGTAGGCGTAGAAAAACCGAGTGCAGGGAGTATCCATATTGGGGATACAGATATTACCCATATGCCTATGTACAAACGATCTGCCCATGGTATCGGATATTTACCGCAGGAAGCATCCATCTTTCGTAATTTGACGGTGGAAGATAATATCCTTGCTATGTTAGAAACGACAACTCTATCGAAGGCGGAACAGCGAGCGACGATGGAATCCCTTTTAGAAGAGTTTCACATTACCCATGTACGAGATCGATTGGGTATCCAATTATCTGGTGGGGAACGGCGCCGTGTGGAAATTGCTAGAGCCATCGCTTTAAATCCTAAATTTATCTTGTTAGACGAACCCTTTGCAGGGGTGGATCCTATCGCCGTGGCTGATATTCAATCCATCATTCGTCATCTGAAAGATAGAGGGATTGGCGTGCTCATTACAGACCACAATGTGCGTGAAACCTTGGGCATTGTGGATAAAGCATATATATTGAATAGCGGCACCATCTTGCTAGAAGGCACTGCCGATGAGGTAGCCACTAGCGAGATTGCTCGTAAGTTTTATTTAGGTGATGATTTCCGGATGTAGGAGTGGATATGAGAATTTTAGATAAATATATATTGAAAGCTTTCATAGGCCCCTTTCTATTCGGTATCTTTGCCTTTACAAGTATTTTCGTAGGCACGGGCACATTGTTCCGAATTGCTCAATATATTACAGAATATGGGGCTAGCATATGGTCCGTGACACGTGCCTTTTTGTTGGCATTGCCAAATATAGTGATTTTAACATTCCCTATGTCCGTCCTGTTGGGGTCCTTGATGACCTTTGGACGACTCAGTGGGACTAGTGAAATCATCGTCATGCGCGCAGGGGGACAAAACTTTTTGCGCCTTGCTACACCTGTGTATGTGATGGCATTCTTGATTTCCCTCTTTTCCATCGCTTTCAACGAATATGTAGTGCCACAGGCGAACCATGCGTACCAAACGATCATTCGTGAAGAAATCATCAAACAAGCTACGCCACAAACGCAAGAACACATTGTGCTGAAAAATGTGGAAGATCAAAAGATTAACACTCTAATGTACGCTGGTAAATATGATGGGTCTACTAAATTGTTATCAGACATTACGGTACAACAATTCACTAATGGTGAAGTGACGCAAATTGAGCGCGCTAAAACAGCCCATTGGAATGGTCAATATTGGATTATGCATGATGGCACTATCTATGATATTAATGCCTCTGGGGAAGGTATCGATCGGACATTAAAATTTGAAGAGCAAGTTTTGCCCATTGCACAGGAACCTGAAAAGTTAAAACATTTACAACAAAAGCCAGAAGAAATGACCATCAAAGAAATTCGTCAACATATCAAAGCTATGGAAGTGACAGATGGAAAGATTACAGAATGGCAAATGGAGATGTATCAACGGTTTACCATTCCTATTGCAAGCTTTATTTTTGCCTTGGTGGGGGCTCCGTTGGGATTGCAAAAACAACGATCTAGTTCCTCCATTGGATTCGGGATTTCCGTACTGGTTATCTTCATTTACTATGGGGTGATGACATTGTCAGGAGCCCTAGGTAAAGGGGGCGCTCTGCCACCGTTGTTGGCGGCGTGGATTCCTAATCTATTAGGCGTTGTAGCTGGTTTATATTTAAACTGGAGAGTATCCAAATAAATAGGAGAGTATAGGACCATGTTAGTAGGATTGCGAATACTCCTAGTAATAGCGATTATGGGCGGGTTGATCGCATTCTTAGGAGACAAAATTGGTACCAAAGTAGGGAAGCGGCGCATGTCATTATTTGGCTTGCGACCGAAACATACATCGATTATTGTAACCATCGTGACAGGGATACTCATTTCTGCCTTTACCTTAGGGGTCTTGAGTATTGCCTCGAACAATGTGCGGACTGCTCTATTTGGTATGGATCAGTTGAAAGCTGAAATGGCACAGCTATCGGCAGATATCGAGTTAAAAACAAAAGCATTGCAACAGAGTAATGAAGAACTGGATAAGAAATCAAAACAATTGCAACATGTACAACAGGATGTACAAGCTACAGAAAGTGAATTAGAGGAAACTCGACAAGCCTTGGCATCGATGGGCGATCAATTAGTGTCCATTCAAGATGCCTATGCTGAAGCAGACCATAAATTGGCGGCATCCAATGCTGAGGTAGGGCGCTTAGAGCAAGTGCGAGCAGGCCTTGAAAGTCATGTGCAGGACTTACAAATCACCACGAAGGAATTAGAACAAGGTATTAACCATGTGCGAGAAGGCAATGTGGTCTTCCGCAATGGGGAAATACTTTCACAGGCTGTGATACGACCAGGCTTAGGCGAAGTGGAAGGCATGGCGGCCTTAGCGAGTTTCTTAAAAGATACGAATCGCCTCATATTAAATCGTTTCCACATGGAACAAGAAAAAACATTGATCTATGTGAGTCGAGACAATCTAAACGAAATAGCCCATATCATTGCGACTTCGGAGAAACCGATGATGATTCGTGTGACAGCGGCGGCGAATATTATTTATGGCGAACCTGCCTTGGCAGAAGTGCATGCATACCCTCATGAGTTAGTGTTTAAAAAAGGAACTGTACTTTGGTCCTCTACATTAGCACAGGATATGAATGCACAAGATGCGGTATTGTCTTTCTTGAAAGAGGTCAATATAGAGGCGAAACAACATGGCATTCTGCCAGATCCGATTACCGGTGAAGTGGGATCCTTGCCAGGCAATGAATTGTTCGCCACCATACGGAAAGTAGAAAATCAACGAGGCCCTGTGCGCATTGAAGCGGTGACTCAAGAGGACACTTATACAAGTGGACCAGTACAGATTTTATTGCGAGTCATTTCTGCAGAAGAGTGAGGTTAGGCATATGAAGTTAACAGGGTATGTACTAGCCGTAGACCCAGGCCGAGAAAAAACAGGGATTGCGATTCTTTCAAAGGAATCGCAATTACTTATGATGGACATTGTACCCACCGATTCCATAGAGGATGAATTGGTAGCAGTACTAAGGCAGTATCCAACCATATCACATATGATTTGTGGAAATGGAACGAATCACAAGGTGGTAGGATCTATTGTCAAAGCAGTAGCTGTGGCACAAACAAAATCATTTGCCTTGGTCAATGAAAAATACACCACAGAAGAGGCGAGACGCCGTTATTTTGAAGTACATCCCCCAACTGGGTGGAGAAAGTTAATGCCTAAGGGCATGTTATACCCTCCCGTGCCCGTAGACGATATTACGGCATGGATTATTGGAGAACGTTGGTTATTAGCAAATAAGGAGTGAGTATCCGAAGGATGAAAGAACACAAAAGCAGAAAACGAAGACTGATGGACATAGCTATGCGATATATTATGATGATTATTGGTGCAGCTATTTATACCTATGGACTAGATGTATTTCTAGTGCCGAATTACCTCATCGATGGAGGTGTCGTAGGTATTGCCTTAATGGCGAGCAAGTTATCGGACATATCCTTTAGTATTTTAGTTATGTTGATCAATCTACCATTTTTGTATGTAGGGTACATGCAGATTGGTAAAAGTTTTACCATTTCTACCCTATTCGCCATTGCGTGCATTTCCGTATTTTCTGCTTTCATGCATCAAATACCGCCACTTGTACATGACCCATTGTTGGCGGCTGTATTCGGAGGCATCATTCTGGGCCTTGGAGTAGGCATCATCATACGAAATGGTGGTTCCTTGGATGGATCTGAAATTGTAGCCATTATTTTTGATAAAAAAAGTTCTTTTTCCGTCGGGGAAATTGTCATGTTCCTGAACTTTTTCATTTTAGGAGCAGCAGGCTTTGTATACGATTGGAATAGTGCTATGTATTCCTTAATCGCCTATTTCGTAGCCTATAAAATGATGGACTTAGTCATTACCGGTGTGGAAGAATCAAAGGGTGTTATGGTCATTACGGATAAAACGGACGAAGTCGCCGATGTGGTGATGCATCGACTGGGCCGTGGGGTGACCTTACTCTATGGAGAAGGAGCGTATACGAAAACACCGAAACGCATTATCTACTGCGTGGTGACGCGCCTAGAAATGACAAAGTTGAAAGATATCATTTACGAAGTGGATGAAAATGCTTTCATCACCATCAATGATGTACATGATGTATTTGGTGGTCAATTTGGTAAAAAATCAATCCATTAATCAATATATTTCTAACCGTGATACAATAGTATTGCAAGAACAGGAGGTTCTATGGAAAAAGATACAACCATGGGAAGTCAAATTGTGAAAGAAATTCGAGAATGGGTGCAAGCTATTGTGGTGGCGCTCATCGTAGCCATGTTGACGCATATTTTTATCGTGCAGCCAACGCGCGTATCTGGGGAGTCTATGGAGGACACCTTGCACAATGGAGACTTTTTGTTGATCAGCAAATGGTCCCATGTGATGCGAGACACACCGGACTATGAAGATATTGTAATCATCGATAGTCGTGTGCAACGCGAACGGTCTTGGAAAGATGATGTGAAAGAACCACTCATGAACTATGCTAGCGTAGTGGTACCATCCCTACAGGGCCACGATGTGTGGGTGAAACGCGTCATTGGTCGTCCTGGTGACACCTTAGAGTTTAAAGAAGGCCATGTGTGGAGAAATGGTACTATGCTAAATGAACCGTATACGAAGAAGGAGACTATGAAGTTTGAGCGCTCCTTGCCAATTACTGTCCCAGAAGGACATGTCTTTGTGATGGGGGATAATCGCAACCATTCCTCGGATAGTCGTTTCATTGGATTCGTGCCAGTGGACCATGTGCTTGGCAAATTAGCGTACCATATACGCAATCCATTTTAGTAATATAATACAGTTCGAGAAATCCTGTGCCGTTGCACGGGATTTCCATATATCCTAAGAAAGGTGGAGACTTAGATGGGTGAAGGTTTGATTCTAGTAAATACTGGTGACGGTAAGGGGAAGACAACAGCGGCTCTTGGGGTAGCGTTGCGCTCTGCTGGTTGTGGTAGAAAGGTACTGATTCTGCAATTTATTAAAAGTGGCGCTAACTATGGTGAACTGGCAGGCATCGATCTATTGCCAACTGTAGAAATCCGCTCCATGGGAAAAGGGTTTATCTTTCATAAACAAGAAGAGTCAGAAGAGAAGATGAAGGAACACCAAGCGGCTGCCAAAGAGGCATGGGCTATGGTGGAAGAGGAAGTACAGTCCGGCCATTGGGATTTGATTATCCTCGATGAAATTAACTACGCTATTCATTATGGGTTGGTGGACGTGGAGACAGTGGTGAACTTGTTGAAACGCAAACCAGCAGACCTAGATATGATCCTCACAGGACGCAATGCACGGCCAGAGATTATTGAACTAGCGCATACGGTGACGGAAATGAAAGTTATCAAACATGCATACCAACAAGGCATTAAAGCAAAACGGGGCATTGAATTTTAAAGATACATGTTTAGCTATGCACTTTGCTAATAAAGCATGCAGAAAATAGAAGACCTATGCAAAAGGCATATCGAAAAACTTAAAAATAGTTCTTGCACATGTGAGAAAAAACAAGTACAATAGGAGTGTACTAATTTAGTGCTTTACATGGAAAGGTTTCCATGTTTGGATATGATATTAATTCAAGGGGGTTATACCTATGGCTATCACAAATTATGTAAAAACAGCTGAATTTGCAACAGAAAAACACGTTCCAGTAATCACAGCACCTGACACTGTAAAAGCTGGCGAACGCGTAGTAATCGAATTAGAAGTGGGTAAAGAAATTGCTCATCCTAACACAGTAGAACATCATATTTCTTGGATCAAACTGTACTATGTAGAAGAAGGTACAAAACTTCCTTACGAAGTAGCTCGTCTTGAGTTCAACGTACACGGTGAAGCTCCTACAGGTGCTAACGAAGGCCCTGTACATGCAGAAGCAGCTGGCGTTGTTACAGCATCTTTCAAAAAATCTGGTCGTTTGATCGCAACTTCTTACTGCAACATCCACGGCTTGTGGGAATCTGAAAAAGATATCGTTGTAGAAGGCTAATCTTAGATTAGACAAATAACTGAATCGGTTATCATAAGGACTGTTGACCCTTGGGGAAACAGTCCTTTGTTGTGTGCTACGGTTGAGGTATAGGAGAAAACTGTTGCATATCATAAAGAATTGGTATAGTGATTATCTACTGTAAAAGGACATTTGTATAATAAAAATAGTAAAATGTTACAAAAATCCTTTACTTTAGTAGCGTAGTATGGTAGATTAATATAGATATTGTTTTATACTTTGTATCTTATAAATGAGGGATTGCAGTGGCATTAATTGTGAAAAAATTTGGCGGTAGCTCTGTAGCGACGCCTGAAAAAATATTTAACATTGTCAATCGCGTGTTGCGCGATAAACAACCAGATGATCGTATTGTGGTTGTAGTTTCTGCCATGGGCGATACAACAGATGACTTGGTGAGCTTGGCGAAAGAAGTCACATCTATGCCGTATGGTCGTGAAATGGATCGTCTTCTTTCTACGGGTGAGCAAGTGACGATTGCATTGATGGCACTGGCGTTCCAGGCGAAAGGTCATGCAGCGGTATCTATGACGGGCGAGCAAGCGGGGATTGCGACTAGCGATACTTTTGGTAAAGCACGTATTTTAGATATTGAACCGAAACGTGTGCTAGACGCATTAGACGCTGGCAATATTGTAGTCGTAGCAGGTTTCCAAGGTATGACGGAAGCAGGGGATATCACTACGTTGGGACGTGGTGGATCCGACACAACAGCGGTGGCATTAGCAGGGGCTATGCAGGCTGATGTATGCGAAATCTTTACAGATGTAGATGGGGTATACTCCACAGACCCACGGGTAGCACCAGGGGCTGTTAAATTGAAAGAAATCACTTATGGTGAAATGTTAGAAATGGCGCGCTTAGGGGCAGGTGTTATGCAACCAAGAGCGGTCGAAATGGGACATCGGTATGGGGTGCCAATTCATGTACGATCTACTTTCAGTGATGAAGAAGGCACGATAATTCGAGAGGAGTATACAATGAAAGCAAATCAATATGCTATTACAGGCGTTGCAGATGATACAAATGTAGCAAAAGTGAGTCTTGTAGGTGTGGAAAATGTACCAGGTGTGGCACATCAAGTATTCCAAGCATTAGCAGATAAGAGTATCGACGTAGACATGATCGTACAAAGCATCCGGACTACAGATGATAAACGTACAGACATCGTGTTCACCATCACTCGTGATGATGTGAATTTGGCAAAACAAGTCCTTGAGGACCTTGGCAAATCCATGTCCATCGAAGAGTGCGTGATCAACGAAAATATGGCAAAAGTATCCATCATTGGTGCGGGTATGCTTGGACAACCAGGTGTGGCAGCGAAAATGTTTGGTATCTTATCCGATGAAGGCGTAAATATCGAGATTATCAGCACTTCTGAAATCAGTATTTCTTGCCTCGTTGGGGAAGAACATATAAAAACTGCGGTACGTGCAATTCACGATAAATTAGTATTAGACGGTAGAGGTTAAGTAACGACTAGAAAAGAAGGTATGGGAATGAACGATAAGAAAAAGGAACGATTTATACAACTAGGGTTCTTGAGTGGACTCATCGCGCTAGGTGTGCTAGTGTATGTCCTTGTTCCTGGGTTCTATGATGACATGTGGGAACTGGCCCTTTCTGGCGATGTACAACGCATGGCGGAGGTGCTACAATCTTATGGCCCGTGGGCGATGGTGATTAGCTTTGTTCTCGATGTGCTCATCAATGCGTTGGGATTTTTACCATCCATCTTCTTTTCCACCGCCAATGGTTTGCTGTTTGGCGTGGTGCCAGGGATTATTATTTCTTGGCTAGCAGAAACGGTGGGCGTAGTACTGAGCTTTATGATTATGCGCTACATCTTGCGAGATACGGCACATAAGGTCATAGAGAAGAGCGAGTTTTTACTGAAAGTCGATGACTTTAGTGGTAAAAATGGTTTGACCGTTATGCTCTTTGCCCGTGCTATACCGTACTTTCCAAGCGGTATCATTACCGCATTGGGGGCGATTAGCCAAATCTCGCTCAGAGATTATATCATCGCCAACTTGGTGGGGAAACTCCCATCCACAGCACTAGAAGTTATCGTCGGACATGATGCGGTGCTGTTACAAGATAACTTAGGACGACTAACAGTTGTTATACTCATTGCATCGGTGATCTATTTCCTTTTGTGGAAAGGATACCAGCGGTGGGTGAAACAGAGGTAAGCAACTAAGGATGTCTTGTAACATTGTAAAGGTTGATTGTACTTAATCGTAATGTACCATGACAATGAAATAGATAGTTTTGAAAGTGTATAAGAAATAGAAAGAGGAACGTTGATAGAGTGTTATCAGCGTTCCTTTTTGTATTTGAGAGTCTGTCATAATTTTTGAATAGATGATAGTCTGGAATCTTATATGTGTGTTTTTGTGGTTTTTCATCTGGATAATAAAAAAACTCAATTCTTGATGAATTGAGTTAAATACCCACAGCGGGTGCCCCAAGGGCGATGAAAATAAATTCGTATTTGAACTTGTAGTGTGATTCTGCAAATGCCTCAAACTCTTTGAGACACCTATATTGTATACAAAAAAAGAGGTGGAGTCAAGCGTTTTTTAGTAGTATAATACAATTAAATAACAGATGGTAATATTCATTTTGATATATATTCATGGATATTGCCTTTGCAATGTGTGATATGGTTATATTTTATGGAAAGGGAGAAGTATAATGAGTGATTTTGATAACCCTAAAGGTTCGACAGGTGAGCACAAAGGAGTAAAGAAGAAGAATCATTTTGATAAACACAAGGATCAGATTTGTAAACACAAAGGCTTGAAACAGGGGAATTATTATATTGGGTTTGACATTGGTACTAACTCTGTGGGTTGGGCTGCTACCAATGAGAAGTATGAATTATTGAAATTCAAATCTCATAAAATGTGGGGATCCAGATTATTTAAAGGCGCAGAGACAGCTGCAGAAACTCGTATGAAACGGTCTCTTCGTCGTCGTTATAAACGCCGTAAATTCCGTTTACTCCTACTCGAATCATTATTTGCTAAAGAAATTAACGAAGTAGATGATACATTTTTCATGCGCCTTCATGAGTCGAAATATCATTTAGAAGATAAGACGAATCCAGTGAAATATACACTATTTATGGACAAAGATTATACAGATGTCGATTACTACAAGGAGTTTCCTACTATTTACCATTTGCGCCATCACTTGATGACAGAAGGCACGAAAGATATTCGCTTGTTATTCTTGGCTATTCATCATATTTTAAAACATCGGGGAAATTTTTTATATGGGAAAAAAGAATTTTCTCTAGATGGAGAGATTAATGAAGTCGTTCAAGCTACGTTATCAGAGTTAGGTTTTGGTTCTATTATAGAGAATAAGGGGATATTGGATTCAGTTGTTGCTTTATTGCTAGACAAAGGTATTGTAAGACGTGATAAGGTAAAACAACTAGAATCGATGATTGCTAACGGGAAAAAACTTTCTAGTATTGATAAAAAACGGTTACAAGCATGGGCGAATTTAATTGTGGGATTCAAAGCTAAGTTAGTAGAACTATTTACTGAAGTTGATGTAGATATTGTAGAACCTGATGAAAAAGAGCTTAGAATTATTAGTTTAGATGAATTGATTTATGATGATGTACGAAGTGCTTATGCAGAAGTATGGGGTGATCGGTTGGGCTTAGTAGATCAATGTAAAGTTTTGCATGATAGCATTATTCTTAGCGATATGGTAAAGCCAGGACAATCCTTATCAGAGGCAAAAATAGAAACATATGCTAAACATAAAAACGATTTAGCACTTTTAAAGGAAGTGTTAAAACAAGATGAGAAACTATATGATGATATGTTTAAGGCTGATCTGAAAGAAGGCACAAATTATGTGAAATATATTAAGAAGGGAGTCATTGGAAAGACTACTACAACAGAAAAATCCTTTTATAGCTATGTTGAAAAAGTATTAAAACAATTACCAGAATCATTAGAAATAGAAAAGATAAAGGAAGAGATAAAAGAAAAGAATTTTTTACCACTTCAACGAATTAATAAAAATGGTGTAGTACCTTACCAATTACATAAAGAAGAATTAGTACGTATTCTAGACAAAGCAAAAACAAATTTCCCATTTTTAAGTGAAGTAGAAGATGGATTGACTGTAGCGGACAAAATTATTTCCATCTTGGAGTTTAAAATTCCTTATTATGTGGGTCCATTGAATCCTGCACACTCCATTGAGAATGGTGGGTATGCTTGGGTTGTTCGTAAGGAAGCAGGACAAGTATTGCCATGGAACTTTGAACAAAAAATTGATGTCCAAGCATCAGCGGTTAAATTTATTGAAAACTTAACTAATAAATGTACTTATTTAATTGACCAAGATGTGTTACCTAAATATTCCTTGCTCTATGCGGAGTTTTCTTTATTGAATGAATTGAACAATATTCGTATCAATGGCAAACTATTACCAGTAGATGTTAAACAAGCATTTATACGAGATCATTTTATGTCTTTACAGGATACTAAAACAGCTACGAAAAAAGTGGTAGCAAAATATTTAGTAGATAATAACTATGTGTCACAATCTCCGGTTATTACGGGGATGGATCAACAGATTGCTACGAAACTAACATCTCATAGAGATATGGCTCGTATCCTAGGTGAAAATTTTGATTATTCCATGGCAGAAGACATCATTCGCTATATTACTATCTTTGGTGAAAGTAAAGATATGTTACGACAAGTGATGAAAAACAACTATGGAGAACGACTCACAGAGCAACAAATCAAAAAATTAGGAAAGTTAAAATACGTTGGATGGGGAAGATTGTCCAAGAGGTTCTTAAGTGATATTAGGGGCATAAAAAAGAATGATGATGACTCTGAAGAAGGTACCATTATTGAACATATGCGACAAGGACATGAAAACTTGATGCAATTGTTGAGCTCTTCCTATTCTTTTGTTGAGAATGTACAAAAATACGTAAAAAATATATTAGGAATCAAAGAAAAATCAGCTTTTGAAATGCTAGAAGAATTATCCTTATCACCAATGGTAAAACGTAGCGTATGGCAAACATTGCGTATTCTTGATGAGCTTGTATCTATTCGTAAAGAACTACCAAAGAAAATATTTGTGGAAGTAACTCGTACTAATAGAGCAGATAAAAAACAGACAAAATCCAGAAAAAAAGTTCTAACTGATTTATATGAAGAAATAAAAGAAGATTTTGCAGACTCGTTACGTCAAGAATTGGCGATTCAAAATGATGCTGATTTAGATAATAGACATGTATATTTGTATTTTACTCAATTAGGTAGATGCATGTATTCAGGAAAAAGAATTGATATCCGAGAATTAGGCACTGGCAAATATGATAAGGATCATATTTTTCCACAAAGTAAAACTAAAGACGATAGTTTAGATAATTTAGTTTTAGTGGATAAAACACTGAATGTTAGTAAGAGAGATGTTTTTCCTATAGATAAGGAAATAAGAAATAAGCAATGTAACTTTTGGAAGATGCTACTTGATAAAGGCTTTATCTCACAGAAAAAATATGAACGGTTGACTAGAAATGACGGTTTAAGTGATGATGAGCTTAATCAATTTATTAATCGTCAGATAGTATCGACAAATCAATCTGTAAAAGCGGTAACAACTTTATTACAAAAACTGTATCCCAAAACAGAAATTGTATTTGTAAAAGCAGAAAATGTATCCGATTTTAGACGAGATTATGGGTTCATTAAAGTGCGATCGGTGAATCACCATCATCATGCAAAAGATGCCTATTTAAATATCGTGGTAGGTAATGTACATCACGAAAAGTTTACAAAAGACTTTCTTTCATTTGCAAAGAATAAAGGTGTAGATAGAACATATAATTTAACTAAAATGTATGATGAAAGAATTTTTAGTAGCAATAACAAAGATACAATCATCTGGGAGCCTAAAATCAGTATAGGAACAGTTTCAACCATGATGAAAAGTAATGATGTGCGAATTACAAGAAGAACTGTTGCAGATAAAGGGGGATTATTTAGAAAAGAAGGCTTGAAAAAGGCTAATGTGGCTATTAAGTCATCAGAGGATAAATATTTACCAATAAAAGAAACTGATTCTAAATTAAGAGATCTTGGGAAATATGGAGGTAAAACTGATATTAAAATTGCTGAATATGTTATTTTAAAAATTGTTGACGAAAAAAATAAAGAAAAACTTGAAATCTTTCCTGTGCCTGTTTATTTGTTGAATCGAGATTTTTCAGATCAATCTATTTGTGATTTATATATTAAATATTACAAAGGAAGGGTGGCTTTAAAAAGTATTCATGTTATATATAGAGGGCTATATAATGGAAGCTTAATTAATTTTGAGGGAAATAGACTTTTTTTGGGAGGAAGAACAAAAGATGAAGTATATGTTGATCATGCGATTCCTTTGTTACTTGATAATGATTTGAATATATATATAAAGTTATTAGAAAAAATTCAATTCAAAAAAGATAATAAAATTCCATTTGATATTAATAAAATAAAGACTACTTATTTAGATGAGTCTGTTAGTGTTACTTTAGAAAAAAATTTGGCTCTCTATAAAAAGTTTATGGAAAAATTGTCTGGTTCATTATTTAGGAAGATTCCTAAAGATAAGTTGCAACTTTTAAAGACAACTGGATATGAAGAATTTAAAAACTTATCTCTAGAAGATCAGGTATTTACATTAATGAAAATACTCAATTTAATTACTAACTTCACTGATAATCGAAATATAGATGGACTTAATATAAATATGTCTAGAGGTACAATAGGTGTAAATTTAACTAATAAAAGCAGTTTCAGTGTCATCACCACATCTATCACAGGTTTATATGAAAATGAAATTAAAATAAAATAGAATAGGAGATATTATGAGTTGGCGAACGGTAGTTATAACTAAGCAATCTAAACTTGATTTTAAAATGAATTATATGATTGTTCGGCAGGGATTCGATGTGAAGAAAGTTTTTATTGATGAAATTTATATGCTTATCATTGAATCGACAGCAGTTAGTTTGACTGCCGTTTTGCTGAATGCTTTAGTTAAAGCAAAAGTAAAAATTGTATTTTGTGATGAAAAGAGAAACCCTAGTAGTGAAGTGATGCCTTTGTATGGTTCTCATAATGCGAGTAAAAAGTGCCGGTTACAGGTGAGTTGGGACAGTGAAATCAAAGGGCTGGTTTGGAGTAAAATTATTGCTGAAAAGATTAACAATCAAGCACGGATACTTGAAAAATATGGATATCAAGAAGAAAGTGAGTTGTTGCAATCCTATCGAGATGAAGTAAAAATCAATGATATGACACAACGGGAAGGTCATGCCGCTAAAGTATACTTTAATAGCTTGTTTGGAAATACTTTCACGAGGGAGCAAGAAAATCCAATTAATGCGGGGTTAGATTACGGGTATAGTATACTTCTTTCTGCAGTGAATCGTGAAATTGTAAAGAATGGATTTATCACGCAATTAGGGATCAATCATCGAAATCAATTTAATCTATACAATCTAGGATCAGACCTGGTGGAGGCGTTGCGCGTATTTGTAGATCATAAGGTGATTAGTCTTGAGGTACAGGAGTTTGGGAAAGATGAAAAAATCAGCTTAGTCCAGCTCCTATCATTAGATGTAGATATAGATGGATACCGATTTTTATTAAAGGATGCCATCGGCATTTATTGTAAAAGCGTATTAGATGCATTAACGTACCAAGATCCTGGGTTAGTTAGGTTTATAGAATATGAGTTATAGATTTATGAGAGTATTCGTAATGTTTGATTTACCAACAGATACATCGGTTCACAGAAAGGCCTATCGCGATTTTAGAAAATTTTTGTTAGTCAATGGGTTTATTATGTTACAAGAATCGGTGTATGTGAAGTTGGTATTAAATGGAACCAGTGTTAGATTGTTGGAAAAGCAACTGCGAGAACATAAACCAGCGGATGGAAATATTTGCTTATTAACTGTGACTGAAAAGCAATATTCAAAAATGGAAATATTGACTGGAGAGGTGCAGTCGGAAGTCCTAGATACAACAGAGAGAGTGATTGTACTGTGAAACTTTTTTATCAAGACTCAACGATAGAGATTAATTTGGATACTACTAAAATTAATTGCCTGTGTATAGAAAAACATAGCGTATTTCGCCATATGATTTTAGAATTGTATGAACAATATAATGGTGGTGAAGGGCCCTGGATTTATAATGTAAATACCAAAGGAGTAGCCATTGATAAGTCTCTTCATGTCATCATGAACCCCATCCAGGTAGATGTAAATAGTAAAGCGATACTAACAAAGTTAACGGCCAATTTGGTGAAAGAAAGTAATTTAATGATGGAAGAGTTACATGAAACGGTGTCCAGATTACATCAATTTTACTATCAACTGGAATTTGGATCATCGATTGATATCGAGCATAAGGAAGAAATCGTTGCCGCGGATATCATCAAGTTAGGAGCTTTTAAAATACATGAAAATGATGCAGATCCAGTGGACCGTTTAGTGGACTACATCAATATAGTTCATGAACTATTAAATCTTGATGTATTTGTGATTGCAAATATAGAGATGTATCTAGACGTGGAAGAATTACATGCATTTTTTACGACTATGTTAGCGAAACAGCTATGCGTTTTATGCATGTCTTCTGGGGTACATGGACTAGATGATATTGATAAATCTTTCATTAATGGGTATACTTTAGATAGCGACTTTTGTTTGATATAACAGCGTTTACGGAATCACACTTGGTGGTGACTGGACAAGCTTTGGAATCCCGAACTCGTATTTGGGGTTTGAGAGTAGTGTGATTCCGTAAATGACTCAAACATCCCCTGTAATCTAGCATTAACTAGATTTGTTTGAGAGTAGTGTGATTCCGTAAATGACTCAAACATAGGCGATGATTTGTGCTTACAGCGGTTCGTTTGAGAGTAGTGTGATTCCGTAAATGACTCAAACATTGAATGGATCGAATAAGATCCAATCATTGTTTGAGAGTAGTGTGATTCCGTAAATGACTCAAACCAAATGTAAAGAATGGTTTATACATCTCAAGTTTGAGAGTAGTGTGATTCCGTAAATGACTCAAACACATGAAACGTTCTCCTGCACCAGGAAGCTGTTTGAGAGTAGTGTGATTCCGTAAATGACTCAAACCTTATTTATGCCGATAGATAGAATACCGCAGTTTGAGAGTAGTGTGATTCCGTAAATGACTCAAACAGTTAAATCGTATCCTATAACAGATAAAGCGTTTGAGAGTAGTGTGATTCCGTAAATGACTCAAACCTTGACCATATCGGTATCGCATTAGGTGTTGTTTGAGAGTAGTGTGATTCCGTAAATGACTCAAACCACTGTGTATTTATATGCTCATAATCCAGTGTTTGAGAGTAGTGTGATTCCGTAAATGACTCAAACTGTCAGTATTCGGCAATCTACTAACTCCTAGTTTGAGAGTAGTGTGATTCCGTAAATGACTCAAACGAATGTAGAGAGTTTTTCAATCTAGTAAATGTTTGAGAGTAGTGTGATTCCGTAAATGACTCAAACAAACTTTTTTTTCATATACTCACCTCCGATGTTTGAGAGTAGTGTGATTCCGTAAATGACTCAAACCTACTGCCTTAGGAATAGAAACAAAGACACGTTTGAGAGTAGTGTGATTCCGTAAATGACTCAAACTGTTCTCACGTTTCAAGTTTTCAAACTCCCGTTTGAGAGTAGTGTGATTCCGTAAATGACTCAAACCAAGTACTACGGTTTATTTTATTTTTTTTTGTTTGAGAGTAGTGTGATTCCGTAAATGACTCAAACGCTCTTGAAGTATTTATGCGGGGAATGTTGGTTTGAGAGTAGTGTGATTCCGTAAATGACTCAAACTCGTTTTCGGGTCTCCTTATCTGCTACCCTGTTTGAGAGTAGTGTGATTCCGTAAATGACTCAAACAGATGGCAACATTATACGAACAAATGGTACGTTTGAGAGTAGTGTGATTCCGTAAATGACTCAAACTATAGAAATAACATAACGATACCAATCGACGTTTGAGAGTAGTGTGATTCCGTAAATGACTCAAACTTTGATATTCTTCAACAAATCCGACTTTTTGTTTGAGAGTAGTGTGATTCCGTAAATGACTCAAACCTGCAGATATTGGAGTTATCACAACGGAAGGTTTGAGAGTAGTGTGATTCCGTAAATGACTCAAACTTAATTAACCATTCAATAATACTTAATTCTGTTTGAGAGTAGTGTGATTCCGTAAATGACTCAAACAAATATTTTGGCTAACAAACACGATAGTTAGTTTGAGAGTAGTGTGATTCCGTAAATGACTCAAACTACAGGAAGGTATTTTAGCTGCAGTACGAAGTTTGAGAGTAGTGTGATTCCGTAAATGACTCAAACTACATATGTTTCGATATACCACGCTACCCGGTTTGAGAGTAGTGTGATTCCGTAAATGACTCAAACAGAGAAGAAGTGTTTACACTTAGGGCAGCTGTTTGAGAGTAGTGTGATTCCGTAAATGACTCAAACCAGTTTTCACCACAAGAACCGCAAGTATACGTTTGAGAGTAGTGTGATTCCGTAAATGACTCAAACACAAACCTTTCTACATCCACAAATACAACCGTTTGAGAGTAGTGTGATTCCGTAAATGACTCAAACAGTCCAAGAATCTTCTCAATAAAAATTACTGTTTGAGAGTAGTGTGATTCCGTAAATGACTCAAACAAGATATATTAGATGATTTTTTAATGGCAAGTTTGAGAGTAGTGTGATTCCGTAAATGACTCAAACAAAATAACCTGAAGGTCCTGGCGGTATCTAGTTTGAGAGTAGTGTGATTCCGTAAATGACTCAAACCATTTGGTTGCTGTGGATAATTAACATAGCGTTTGAGAGTAGTGTGATTCCGTAAATGACTCAAACTGAATATCTGATTCAATGCCTAAGTGATAGGTTTGAGAGTAGTGTGATTCCGTAAATGACTCAAACTAAAAAGGAAATGAATTTCTTTCCCCTGCGGTTTGAGAGTAGTGTGATTCCGTAAATGACTCAAACAAAAGGTGCACAAGCAATGGAGTATTTGCAGTTTGAGAGTAGTGTGATTCCGTAAATGACTCAAACATCAGATAAATTCCACCTTACCCAAACATTGTTTGAGAGTAGTGTGATTCCGTAAATGACTCAAACGTAGCCGCTGTAGCAGCTGCTTCACGAGTAGTTTGAGAGTAGTGTGATTCCGTAAATGACTCAAACGGAGGTAGATAGTATGTGGATTGAAGAACGGTTTGAGAGTAGTGTGATTCCGTAAATGACTCAAACTAATACCCCCATAATTATGGGCTTCTCTTGGTTTGAGAGTAGTGTGATTCCGTAAATGACTCAAACCAATTGCTTACATCGTAATTGGATACTAACGTTTGAGAGTAGTGTGATTCCGTAAATGACTCAAACTTTGGCGAGGCATTCGGGGGCTTAATTATCGTTTGAGAGTAGTGTGATTCCGTAAATGACTCAAACAATAGATTCTGTAAAGAGTGTGGTATCACGGTTTGAGAGTAGTGTGATTCTGTAAATGACTCAAACAGAAGGTAGTTTTACATACCCCTAATGATGGTTTGAGAGTAGTGTGGTTCTGTAAATGACTCAAACCCAGGTGCGCAAAGGCTGAGCCGTAGTTGTGTTTGAGAGTAGTATGATTCTGTAAATGACTCAAACAATTATTGTGTTAGATTATAGACATAAGGTGTTTGAGAGTAGTGTGATTCTGTAAATGACTTAAACTTCGGAGAGGCTTTTGGGGGGTTAATTATCGTTTGAGAGTAGTGTGACTCTGTGAATGACTCAAACAACATAATGCAGTGGATCCGAACACTTTGGTTTTGAGAGTAGTATGATTCTAAATATATCTCATATGAGATAATTACCAAGTATATTAAGGTATTGAACTTAATTGTTTTATAATTTTATCATTTAAACGAAGGAGGTCCTTCATGGCTAAATACGACTGGTGTACTGATGAATACCTAGAAAAGAAAAAAGAATGTTTTGATGCTTGTTTAAGTAAAGAATTTTTACAAGACTTGCAGGAATTGGTGCGTGAACATTATGATTTCGATGATGACTATCGCATTGGTAACTGGGACTTTATGGATGAAGATACTGTGGGTGTATACCGATTTATCGAGACTTTAGCTGAAAAACATGGTGTTCAGGAACTGATTACCTTTTTAGACTCATTGGATTGGTGTGAGTATGATCTTGCAATGGATACCATGTTTGTTACCTATGGTAGAAAGTTTCATTTGTTTACACCAAAACGGCGCTATAGAAATCTATTTAAAGCACAAGCCTTATATTATAAAGCTTGGAGAAAAGAATTGAGGAAAAAATAAAATGATTTACTTTACCAGCGACTTACATTTCGGTCATGAAAATGTGATTCGCTTTAATAACCGCCCTTTCAGAGATGAAAGGGAGATGTCAAGGGTTCTGATTACGAACTACAATAGTATTGTAAAGCCTGATGATACTGTGTATTTATTGGGTGATTTAGCTTATAAAATTGGAGTGGATCAAGCGAATGCATACTTTCAACAGCTAAATGGACGAAAGATTTTAATTATAGGTAATCATGATCGCTATGAGGAGTATGATCAATCATTATTTGAGGAGATTACGCATTATACATACCTTCGTACAGAGGGTGTGAGCTTGGCGCTCATGCATTATCCTATTTTGGACTGGCAAGGTGGGCGCAACAAGGGTGGCCTTATGTTGCATGGGCATATGCATAATACACCAGAATACAATGCAGATAATCGAGCGAATGGCATTCGGCGATACGATGTGGGTGTGGATGCGAATTATTATTTTCCTGTATCCTTGACGTATATTAAACAATTTTTTGGAATTGAATAAGGGAAAGTCATTAAATTGTATTTCCCCCTCTTCTCGTGTATAATAACAACTATAAAGATTTTTAAGGATAAAGAATTAAACAGGAGGCATGGAATGAATCGATTCCAAATGGAACTTGCTGGTCGCACGTTATCGATTGAAACTGGCGAGTTAGCAAAACAAGCAAGTGGTTCTGCATTAGTACAATATGGTGATACGGTTGTCTTGGTGACAGCAACGGCATCTAAGGAAGCAAAAGACATTGATTTCTTCCCATTAACAGTGGATTATGAAGAAAAAATGTATGCTGTAGGTAGATTCCCAGGTGGGTTTATTAAACGTGAAGCGCGTCCACCAGAGTCCGCTATTTTAAACAGTCGTTTAATCGACCGTCCAATTCGTCCTTTATTCGATAAAGGTAGCCGTAATGAGGTACATGTAGTAGCTACAGTATTATCTGTTGATCATGACCATGCACCTGAAATTTGTGCATTGATTGGTGCATCTGCAGCCTTGTCCATTTCCGATATTCCTTGGGCAGGTCCTATCGCTGGTGTGCGCATGGGTCTTGTGGACGGCAACATTGTGGTGAACCCAACAAAAGCACAATTAGAAGTGACTACATTAAACATGGTTGTGGCTGGTACAAAAGATGCAATCTTGATGGTAGAGGGGGAAGCAAACGAAATTCCTGAAGATATCATCTTAGAAGTCATCATGACAGCGCACGAAGAAATTAAGAAAATTGTAGCGTTCCAAGAAACTATGGTGGCTGAAATTGGTCATGCAAAACGGGCGTTTCCAATTAAAGAAGTTGACCCAGTTGTGGCAGAAGCAGTTCGTGCTTACGCACATGCTAAATTAGATGAGGCAGTTCGCTGTGCAGATAAAGTGCAACGTGAAGAGCAACAACAAGCTGTGTTCGAAGAAGTATTGGCTCATTTCGCAGAACAATTCCCAGAACAAGCAAGCGATATCTACGCTACATTAGAAAAAATGGTGAAAGAAATTGTACGTCATATGATTACGGTGGAAAAAATCCGTCCAGATGGCCGTCAATTAGATGAAGTTCG